>JACMJP010000194.1 GCA_014380545.1 Chitinophagales bacterium
ACATATTATTTATTGAATCAACAGGAGTACAAATAATTTCAAAATTTCTCCATGCAGATATTCCTTCAAAATTTAAACTTGCTGTATCATTTAATGTAAAACTTTCTCCGGCATATTGTGCTATCATAATAGTCGCATGATCAGAGAGGTTTTCTGTTTTAATATTTCCCGAAAATTTTATTTTGTGGCCGATAAGATATTTCGGTTCAATAATAAATTGATAAGTATAAGGCTGCGCAATATCAGCAGTTTCATCAGCCTGTATTTTCAAACTGTATTTGCCTTCAAATTTTTCTGTACTGTCTAAATTTACTTTCACAGCATTTCCATAGGTTGCAGGAAACCAGCTCCATGGTTGTGTATGATCTGAATAGCTGAGTTTCTCAAAATCAAAATTTAGCGGCTGGGAGTAACAATTAATCAAACAAGTGAAGCAGAAGGAGAGGAGCAGCAAGTATTTCTTCATAAACTGTTTGTTATCTTATTATTAATACTTAATTTTTTATATATCATATATTAAATCTTTATAAAAATAGAAATTTTTTTATTTGATGATTTCTATCACGGATTAGTAACGCATATCTTTAGCCGATGATATATACAAAAAAAGCCGACATCTATGATGCAGCAAATGTAGGTTTATTAGTGGAAGCACTGATGCAGGAAATGGATCATGACTCACCTAACTTAGATCACTTCACTTATGAGAACCTGTTCAGGGAAAGTCTTACAAATGATCACCATGCTGAAATATTGCTGGCCTTTGAAGGAAATAAATGTGTAGGTTTAATTAGTGTGGCGCTCAGTTATGCTTTTTATGCAGAAGGTAATATTGGGATCATAAATGAATTATATGTTTTGCCATCTCACCGCTCAAAAGGTGTTGGAAAAATTTTATTAGAGGCCATCAAACAATTTGCATTTGAAAATAAATGGAAGCGCCTTGAGCTTACATCAGCAAAGGTAGACCGCACACATGCATTTTATTTGAGGGAAGGTTTTGAAGAAATAGGTGTGCGCTACCGGTTTATTGTTGATGCTTCTTTAAAAGGTTAAATCACTCAATTCTGCATGTATATTTTCTGATGTTTACAGGAATTTAATGCCTATTTCACAACCATTCCACTATTTTTCTCATCTTTTTCAGCATCTTTGCACCCGAATTTCAAAAAAGCAACGGCTGCACATTAAACTATGATAATCAGAAGTAAAGCGCCTCTCAGAATTGGATTAGCAGGAGGAGGAACAGACGTAAGCCCTTACAGCGATATTTACGGAGGATGTATCCTCAACGCAACAATTAACAAATATGCTTATGCTACCATTTTGCCCCGTAAAGACGGCAAGATCGTTCTGCATGCAATGGATAAAAAACAAAGAGTGGAACTGGATTCCACTTCCAAGCTTGCTATTGACGGAGAACTTGATCTGCTGAAAGGAGTTTATAACAGGGTTATAAAAGATTTCAATCATAATGCTCCCCTTTCGTTTGAGTTGAATACTTATGTTGATGCACCTGCCGGATCTGGTTTGGGTTCTTCATCAACATTGGTTGTAGCTATAGTTGGTGCATTTACTGAATGGCTTAAATTACCACTCGGCGAATATGATATTGCGCACCTTGCTTATGATATTGAAAGAAAAGATCTTGCAATGGCGGGTGGAAAACAGGACCAGTATGCAGCAACTTTTGGCGGCTGGAATTTTATGGAGTTTTATAAAGATGATAAAGTAATTGTAAATCCGCTGCGTATTCGTCCCCAATATCTGGAAGAATTGGAATTTAATATTGTGATGTATTATACAGGCACATCAAGATTATCTTCTACTATTATTGAAGCACAATCTTCAAACGTTACAAAAAAATCAGACAAGAGTATTGAGGCAATGCATAATTTGAAAGAACAGGCTTACATGATGAAAGAAGCAATTCTAAAAGGTGAATTAAATCGCATAGGTGATATTCTTGATTACGGTTGGAAAAATAAAAAAGCAACTGCAATAGGAGTGAGCAGCGATGTGATAGATAATATTTATGAAAGCACAATTAAGGCGGGTGCAACAGGGGGGAAAATTTCAGGAGCAGGTGGTGGTGGATTTATGACTTTCTATTGCCCCGGGAATACAAGATATAAAGTAGTGGATGTATTAAATGAGTTTGGTGGCGAGGTATATAATTTAGAATTCAGTAAATACGGATTAACATCATGGGAAGCAAAATAGAAAAAATAAAAGGCGTAATAGCCGAAAGTATCAGGGTAAAAAATGAAATATTAAATAAACCCGACTTAATTGCTAAATGCGAAGAAATTGCAGAAAAAATTGCAGAAGCCTTCAGGCAGGACAAGAAAGTTTTATTCTGCGGTAACGGTGGAAGCGCAGCAGATGCACAACATCTTGCAGCAGAGTTTTCAGGAAGATTTTATTTTGATCGTCCACCGCTGGATGCAGAAGCATTACATTGTAATTCTTCTTATTTAACAGCCGTTGGAAATGACTATGGTTATGACCAGGTATTTTCAAGGGTATTAAAAGCAAAAGGAAGAAAGGGTGATTTTATTATAGGCATCTCAACCTCCGGGAATTCAGGTAATATTTTAAAAGCATTTGAAGTTGCGAGAGAAAGAGAAATGATCATTGTTGCCATGACAGGAGAAAGCGGTGGAAAAATGAAAGATAATTGCGATTATTTATTAAATGTTCCTTCATCAGATACGCCAAGAATACAGGAAAGCCACATCATGCTCGGTCATATTATTTGTGAACTTGTAGAAGATGCATTATTTGAAAAACCATGATTAGTGAAGCGATTGTTCTTGCGGGAGGCTATGGAACCAGGCTGCAATCTGTAATAGCAGATATTCCAAAACCAATGGCTCCTGTAGCAGGAAAACCATTCTTAAAATTTGTGCTTGATTATTTAATTGAGCAGAACATAAAACATTGTGTGCTTGCAGTGGGGCATAAAAGAGAAGTGATTATTAATTATTTCGGCGGACTATATAAAGATTTAAAAATATCTTATTCAAAAGAGGATGAACCTCTCGGCACAGGTGGTGGAATAAAACAGGCACTGGAAAAAATAAAAGGTGATGTCTGTTTTATTTTAAACGGCGATACATTTTTCAAAGTTGATCTTGCGCAATTATCTGAATTTCATACAGAAAAAAAAGCAGGTCTGTCAATAGCATTAAAACCTATGACCAACTTCGATCGCTATGGTACCGTTGAAATTGATGCTAACAACAAAGTAATTCAGTTCAGGGAGAAAAAATATGTACGGGAAGGGTTAATTAATGGCGGTCTGTATTGTATGAATAAGAATTTTCTTCCCAAAAAATTAAAGAATAAATTCTCCCTTGAAAAAGATGTGCTTGAACAGGAAATAACTAAAGGAAAAATTTTCGGTCTTATAAACAATAATTATTTTATTGATATAGGTATACCTGATGATTATGAAAAAGCGAAAAATGATTTCTCCAGAACTGCGCATAGATAAAGAATGAACTTTTTTTATTTGAAATAATAATAGATCTCAAAACGTTTTCCCTATTTATAATATGAATATTCAGAAGTTAGGTATTGATAAAACATGGACATTATTCCTCGACAGGGATGGTGTAATTAATAATAAAAGAGACAATGATTATGTAAAAACCTGGGATGAATTTGAATTTCTTCCGGGGGTATTGGATGCATTGAAAGAATTATCAAAAATATTTGGAAAAATCATTATTGTCACAAACCAGAGAGGCATAGCAAAAGGTTTATATACAGAAGAAGATTTTGCTCACATAACAGTAAATATGCTTGATGAGATAGAAGATGCGGGAGGCAGAATAGACTGGGTATTTTATTGCCCGCACATGGGTTCTGAGCCGGAATGTAATTGCAGAAAACCTAAACCGGGTATGGGGTTAAAGGCAAAAAACAAGTTTCCGGCAATCGGCTTTAGCAATACCATAATGGTAGGAGATTCTGCATCAGATATTGAATTTGGAAAAACACTTGGAATGACCACAATTCAGGTGAATTATATAGATGAATACCCCGCTGACTTTCATTTTAGATCACTAAATCATTTCTCCACAACATTATTTGATAAATAATTTTCGATTAGTTAATCTACGAAGCAATATTGTGCTATAAATTTGCACCTGTCGCAACTGCATAATGTAACTTTTATGCAACCCCCATTCAGCAGAACACATCTAAAAAATTGATGAACCTATGACGATGGTTAGAAGATATTCTCAGTTTCTTGAACTCATATACTTTATAGTTGATGTTATATTCATCAATATATCCTTCTTCTTTGCATTATTTATTACTTACGACAGGTTCTCAAAAATTGAAGATAAAAAATATGCAATGTTACTGGTTGCAGTTAATCTTATCTGGTTCCTGGTAACATCACTTGCAAATTATTATAAGATAGACAGAAAAGTTGGCTACGAAACGATCATCATTCGTTTTATAAAAGTTTTCTCATTCCAGGTATTGCTCACCTTTGCATATATAGTTGTAATGAACGGCGATACACTGTCAAGAGAATTATTAATGTGGACATTTGTTGGGTTTGCATTTACAGGGTTAGCATGGAGAGTTGCTTTTGAAACATTTATGAAACGCTACCGTGCAAAAGGTGGAAATTACAGACGCATTGTTGTAATTGGTGCTAATGAAAGTGCACAATTATTTGTAAAGGAAATTTTAGAACATAATGAATTTGGATACAGATTCCTCGGATATTTTGATAACACAACAAATGTTTTAGGCCTTCAAGTGGAAGGTGATCTTAATGAACTGCTTGACTTTTGTTGTGACCATCATGTTGATGAAGTGTATTGTGCATTGAATCCAAAAGAGCACAGTGAATATTTAGAAGGGCTTATGAGTTATTGTGATGATAATCTTATTCGCTTCAGAATTATTCCTGAGTTTTCTGATTATTTGTCCCGCAGGTTTAAAAAAGTAACGGTTGAATATTATGGCAATTCACCTGTTATAACTATGCGTCCTGAGCCGCTTGATAATTTATATAATCGTCTTCAAAAAAGATCTTTCGATATTGTATTCTCATCTTTATTTTTATTGATAATAGGATCATGGTTATTTCCATTTCTTGCATTAGCTGTAAAATTATCATCAAGAGGACCTGTCTTCTTTAAACAAAAAAGAAGTGGTGAGCAGAACCGTGAATTCTGGTGTTATAAATTCAGGACAATGCGGGTGAATATAGAAGCAGATACAAAACAAGCTACTAAAGACGATCCGAGAATTACACTTGTCGGAAAAATATTGCGCAAAACAAATCTTGATGAACTACCGCAATTCTTTAATGTATTGATGGGAGACATGAGTGTAGTCGGTCCAAGACCACACATGTTGAAACATACTGAAGAATATTCCAAGATCATCAATAACTTTATGGTGCGCCATTTTGTTAAACCCGGAATTACCGGTGCAGCACAAGCCAATGGCTACAGAGGCGATACTACAGATCCTGAACTTATGCGTAAGCGGGTTCAGTATGATGTATGGTATCTTGAAAACTGGAGCTTTTGGTTAGACGTTAAAATTGTGTTTTTAACAGTATGGAGTATGCTTAAAGGAAATGAAAATGCGGTTTAACCTTCTTCTGTTTTTTTCTCTGGCAATATCATTTGCTTCCGCTCAGCAATCAACACTTTACTTAAACAGAAACATTTATAATTTTTATGATCCTGCGCTTAATGAAAAAGGCGTTTATTTTCATACAGCAATTAAACCTTACCGTATTGCAGAAATGGATTCAATTATTCAATACGATTTTGTTTTTCGTTTGCAAAAATTAAGTGGCGATAAATTCTTTGGAAAAGTTTGGAACTGGATAGCGTATGATAATATGGTGCAGGTAAATCAGCCTGATTTTCATTTAACTATTGATCCGTTCATAAACTTTACAGGTGGCCTCGAATTAGAAGCAGGAAAAGGCGTATGGACAAACACAAGAGGACTTACAATAAGCGGTGATATTGGCGAAAAGAAAAAAGTATCATTTACAACAACTGCAAGAGAGAACCAGGCAAAGGTGCCTGATTATTTAGCTGAATTTATTACAACATA
Source organism: Chitinophagales bacterium (assembly GCA_014380545.1). Lineage (GTDB taxonomy): Bacteria > Bacteroidota > Bacteroidia > Chitinophagales > BACL12 > JACMJP01. Next base: position 6,109 of record JACMJP010000194.1, read on the forward strand.
TAATGTATTTCCCGGGCAGGGGAAAGTGCGGGCATTTAAAGATAAAGGATCTAATAAATTTGATTATGCAAATGCAACCGGATATGTTTCATATACTCCTTCAAAATATTTTAATTTTCAATTAGGACATGATAAAAATTTTATAGGAGATGGTTATAGAAGTATGCTCTTAAGTGATAATGCATTGTATTACCCGTTTTTTAAAATAACTACATCAGTATGGAAATTTAAATACATGAATTTATATACTGAATTTGATGATGCGATGAATGCAGATAGTATTGACGCAATAATTGGTGTTACAAGAAAATGGGGAAGCTTTCATTATTTAAGTTTTGATGCATTTGATTGGGCGCAAATAGGAGTATTTGAAGGAATACTCTGGCCGCAAAATGATAGTGTAAAATATCGTGGGTTTGATTTTAATTATATCAACCCTATTATTTTTTTTCGCCCCATTGAATTTGGGTTAGGCTCACCGGATAATGCAGTGATTGGAGCAAATATAAAATTAAAACCAATAGATGACCTTATTCTTTACGGACAATTTATGCTGGACGATCTTGATGTTGCTGCTGCAAGAAATGGTAAAGGATTTTACAGGAATAAATTTGGTGTGCAGGCAGGTATAAAATATTTTTTGCATACAGATGATTACAAACATTCCGGTGTAGTGCAGGTTGAATTAGACCAGGCTAATCCGTATACCTATGCACATAAAGAACCTGTTCAAAATTATGCGCATTATAACCAGCCTCTTGCACATCCGCTTGGGGCAAACTTCCGGGAAATAAATGTATTATTAAATTATCGTGGATGGTACAGGTATTATGCTGATATTAAATTACAACATGCAATAATTGGATATGATACAAGCGCAACATCCCATGTTGGTTCCAATATTTTTGTTTCAGATTTTACAATTCCCGGCTTCCCTGATTCTTACGGCAATGAAATAGGGCAGGGGTTAAAAACTACAATTAAAAGCGCAGATCTGAGGGGCGGATTTCTATTAAACCCCAAAATAAATCTCAATATAGAGGGACAAATATTTATCCGCAATTTTGAAAATGCTATTGAAAAACAAAATACTGTTTTATTTATGCTTGCCTTAAAAACAGACCTCTTTAATTCTTACTACGATTTTTAGTGAGTTGAATTTTACTTCTTTACAAACTATTTTTGCAGCATATTATATCTGGTCCCGTAGTTCAACGGATAGAATAGAAGTTTCCTAAACTTTAGATAGCAGTTCGATTCTGCTCGGGACTACTAAGCACAGGAAGCGGAAGAAGTAGATAGCAGAGTTGTGCGTAAATCAATAATCCTTGTCAAGTAACTGCAACATATTATTTACAAGTTATATTCGATTGTAAAAGTTTTTCTTTTCAACAAACGTAATGAATTCAATGATGAAATTTAATGAAGCCATTTAAAATTACACCTATTTTATTAACATGTGCCCACATTTTTTATTTACAAATTCTGCAACAAACCAACCCCTTAAGGATGATAACATATTGAAAATTTGCAATAAAAATTGAAATGACTGTCATTAGCACAGTATTTCAGTTTTGTGCGGGAAATGAAATCAGTTTGCATCAGGCAATATCTGTAAAAGAAAAAAATTAAATTTAAAGTTGATATAAAAACTAAAGTAAAAATTTACTATGCAAACCTTTTTCATTTCTCAATGCTCCACAATGCTGCATGAGGAATGCTGACGCATGATTTCGGTTTTGCAAAAGAAGAGCACCGCAACGTAAATATTTCGTTTCACCTTTCATTATTATTTATTTAAATTTGTTTTCAGTTCTGTAGCTTCCCTTACAGATTTTAGTGAGTAACCTTAAAAACTAAAATTATGAAAACATTTATTTTACTTTCTCTTTTCTTTTTTTTAACACATACAATTTTTTCTCAGGCAGGAGCACTCGATACAACATTTGGAACAGGAGGAATAACTGAACTTATACCAACTGTTTATTCCGAAATATATGAATATGAAACCGGCACTGTG
>JACMJP010000195.1 GCA_014380545.1 Chitinophagales bacterium
CTCCATTTGCTGATACTAATACTATTCCTTTTTTATCGCCTTTTTTTTCAAGATATTTAATGAGTTCTGTTCTTCTGTCTATTAATAAAGCAGATGAATGTTTATCCTTATAAATAATTATGTGTAACCATAGTTTTGTGTAAGCCATCGGGTAAAGATAATTTGAATGAGATTTTATTTTAATATGCGGGTGCCTGTAATTTTTCTGTTAAAGGGGAAGTCTGCAGCGTATGCAGGCACATCTTCCACATTTCCTATATAAGAAAGTGCGCCACCTGGTTCACGGTAGCATTCGCCAATTGTGTTTGAATCTGCATTTATGTTATGGAGTGATCATAATAAGATGAGAAGATGAGCAAAAAAAAAGGCTGCGATTGCAGCCTCTAAATACATACAACAAAATATTCAAACTCTATTTATTATCCATCTCTGCTTTCATTTTTTCCATTTCCATTTTCATCTTTTCCATCATTTCCATATTCTTTTTTTTCATTGCTGCGGTAATTTTTTCATTTTCCTCAGTACTAAAAGCCCGCTTGTCGGCGTCTTCGGTTCCTTTTTTATCTACTTTAAATTGGAACTCTTTTAAATATGGAGCCATTTTATTTTCTAATGCAAATTCTTTTATTGTTTTAGCATAAAATGCACGGGCTTCTTCCACATTTTTTTTACCTGTCGCAACATCGTTAGCAAGATTTATTGCAAGAAAATTTGCACCTTCTTTATCACATTTTGCAGACATTTCACCGTCTGTTCTTCTAACTGTTACGCTGCCATCATACATAGCTAATTCATCATATTTATCTTCAGGCACATTATAGTCAATAAATTGCTCCATTACATCAGCATGGTCAACAGGAAATATATGTTTAGTTTCCATATTATAAATAACAGTTCTTTTCCACGGACCGTTGTTATACCATACCAACATGTGTTCCGTTGCCTCATCAGGCATACCATATTTTTCTGTTATCTCAGCAGCTGCAAGTTTGCTTGCGTCAGGCCAGTTTTTAATATCTGTCATCATTTTCATTTTAGGATTGTCCTTCATTTTATTGTCGTCAGCCATGCCGGAGCTTTGAGCAATTGCAATGTTTGTTGATAATAACATGCTTAAACCCGCAGTTACTAAAATTTTCATTTTTACTTTCATTTGTTTTAATTTTTAATGTGATTTTATTTTAATTTTTATTTTCTGAAAATGAACCGGTAACAACCTCATGACGCTACCGGGTTTCATAAACCTAAATCTGAAAAATTCAAGTTATTTTTCAAAGCCTGTTAAACCTAAATATGCTTCTTCTGTACTAATCATACCCATTGATGATGGAACTTCATAAGGAGAACCTGTAATTTCTGATAATGCACCTCCTGCACCAACAGTAAAAACAGAAACGGTGTGTGAGTGGAATGCTCCGGACACATATAAGTAACCATCCGGAGTTTGATACATATCTTTTGTATCACCCGGAGGTAAACCGCCTCCTCTTGCATAAAAGTTGGGGTCTAATGTTTTACTAATCATCCCATCAGAATTAATGTCAAAAACGCTAATTACATTTTCGCCAAAACTTGCTACAAACAGGTTTTGATTATCAGGGCTTACGAGAGTCCAGCATGCTTCATCATTTCTACTTCCTGTTTCAAAATTTTGGACTTTTGCGGCGGTAGAACCATCATGAACAGTTAAGCTGTTGTCTTCCTTTGTTGAATGTAAATTAAAATTGCTTAGATAAATATAATTGTCATTGGGGCTCCACGACAAGCCGATATTTCCTGATACACCTTCTTCCTCATACATGCCTGATTCTGATAATACACCTCCTGAAAAATCATAAATATATAATCTGCCGGGATTTTGCAATGAAAGATCTGGTTCATCAACCGCAAAATGCGTAACACCCCATGTTGATACTGCTATCTTAGTTCCGGTTGAATTAAATTCAACTGAAGTTGGTCCTCCATATGTACCTTCATTATAAGTAGCACCAATACTATTAAATGATAATAAACCAGTATTTTGATCGAGTGTAAACACAGCTAAATTTCTTAAATCAGAAGCTGTTACAATGCCGAAATCTTCGGCCGGATCACCCTGATAATTTGGATTGCTGTGTTGGTTTCCAACAACTACCCATGTTGTTCCTCCGTTTTCGAAAGCAGCAATTGAAGTACTTCTAACTCCATGAGAATCCATGTTATTCGTTCCTCCTTCAGAAGTATTTTGATCGATTTGAGTGAGTGTTCCGTCATTTCTATTTATTTTAAAAACAGAAATTGTGCTGTTTACCGGATTTGGTCCTGCGTTTACTGCAAGGAGATAATCACCAATAATTCGAAGTGCATATTGAGTGTCAAAATCTCCGTCTGCAGCATCTCCCGCACTACCTGTGGCATAAGGGGAATTAGCCATTTCTTGTACTGAGCCATCAGTCTTTCTTTCTAATACTATAATTTTATTTCCGGCGGATGAATTTGTACTTGTGTAAAGAAATCCTGAAATTTCTTCAATAGAATCATTAGGGTCGTCATCTTTATCGCATGAAATTATGGTAATAGATAAAAATAGAATTACCATCCCTAAGATGGAAAACTTTAAAATTTTCTTTTGCATTTTGTAATTTTTATTGGTTAGATTATATTAAAGGATACTCTCGTTCTATGCAAATGATTATCCTTGGGTAAGACTTTTGTTTAATGACTTGGAAATCAAGAGGTAAAAAATATTAATTTATTTTTTGTTAATGAAATGAAGTATTTGGATAGGAAATATATATGTCTCCATGTAACCTTTATTGCTCAACCTGAGCAAGTATTTTTTTCTCTGGCAATTTGTGAGCATATTAAGAATAGAATTTTGTGCATGTATTTTAATAACACTGATTTTAAATTTAGATCCTTTGAACTACTTTTTTTGGTTACCTAAATTGCCTGGATTTCTTGCAGTGAAATATTTTTTAATTGCTGACGAAAATATTTCATAACTTTTTCTCTCGACAGTGGTATTTTATACAAAGTCAGGGGCAGTAATTAAATGCCATTGAAAATGCAGTTGAATTTGTTGGGGAGATATAAATATCAGAAAGAATTAAATAATATAAAAGCGAATGCCCCAGCTAAAAAACCTATTGCTGCTATCCAGCTAATTTTTTTTAAATAATCTATAAAATTTATTTTCTCAATACCCATTACTGCAACGCCGGCAGCAGAACCAATTATAATAATACTGCCACCGGTACCTGTAGTAAGCGCAATAAATTCCCAGAATACATGGTCTGTAGGATAAACAGAAAGATCATACATTCCCTGTGCAGCAGCTACAAGAGGTACATTATCCACAACAGCAGAAAGCAAACCCAGTATAATACCTATTACATATACATTTTGTGTTGCATTATTTAAATTGTCAGCAAGCTGAAGCAAAACACCTGAAGATTGCAGTGCTGAAACTGCAAGTAAAATGCCCAGGAAAAATAAAATACTGGGTGTGTCAATATTTCTCAGGGCATGCGTAACGGAATACTTTTCTCTTTCCTGTTCACCTTTATTAAAATGAATGATGCTTGTTAATATCCACATAATGCCAAGAGAAAAAAGCATACTCATAAAAGGTGGAATATGAAGAACTGTTTTAAATACCGGAACTAATAATAACAGGAGTATTGCTGAAAATAAAACAAGATAACCCTGCTTATTATTTTTTGAGAGCTCCTTTTCTACAGTTAGCTGCTCATTATTATTAATGCGTCTTAATATTATTAATGCAGGAATAATGCAGACAATTAAAGATGGAATAAATGTTACTTTAATAATATTCCATGCTGTTATCTGTCCGCCTATCCATAACATAGTTGTAGTTACATCGCCTAAAGGTGACCATGCGCCCCCGGCATTTGCAGCAATAATTATAATAGCAGCAAACCAAAATCTATCATCTTTATTATTTAACAATTTAGCAACAAGAGATATCATTAC
>JACMJP010000196.1 GCA_014380545.1 Chitinophagales bacterium
ATGATGGCAAACCAATTATTATGAAAGATGATGCGATAACTTCTACAGCTTTTGATGAATTAATATTTAATACAGCAAGATTTATTTCCATCAGGAATGAAGAAATTGCCCCAACGGAAAAGGTGGAGATAACGAGAATGTCGTTCAATTGACATAACTTTGTTAAATATTATGTCAGTTATTATAAACGATATCCTAAAAAAAGTAGAATCTTCTCTCGATACAATTCGCCCTTACCTTAAAGCGGATGGTGGTGATATTCAAGTGATGGAAATAACCGATGATATGATTGTGAAAGTAAAATTATTGGGTGCATGTGAAAGCTGCCCCATGAGTTTTATGACCATGAAAGCCGGTGTTGAAGAAAGTATAAAAAGCGCAATTCCTGAAATTAAGGGAATTGAAACTGTGAGCCTCTAATTAACAAATATTTTTTGTTTACAATTTGTATTTTCGTGTTTTTATATGACACGACAGGAGCTTATTAAAATTATAAAGCAAAAGAAATCATACTTATGTATTGGATTGGATACTGATCTTGAAAAAATTCCTACACATTTAAAAAAATATGATGACCCCATCTTTGAATTTAATAAACAGATAATTGACGCTACAAAAGATCTGTGCATTGCTTATAAACCGAATGTTGCATTTTACGAAGCTTATGGAAGTGCGGGATGGAAAAGCCTGGAAAAAACTGCTGCATATATTGGTGACGAACATTTTAAAATTGCGGATGCAAAAAGAGGAGATATAGGAAATACATCCGCAAGATATGCAGAAGCCTTTTTTAATCAAATGAATTTTGACGCAATAACTGTTGCACCTTATATGGGTGAAGATTCTGTAACTCCTTTTCTTAAGTTTGAAAATAAATTTGTGATATTACTTGCTTTAACATCAAACAGCGGAAGCAAAGACTTTCAATTGATGGAAGAAAATGGTGAACATGTGTACGAAAGAGTAATTCGCAAAGCAAATAATTGGGGCAACGCAGATAATATGATGTTTGTAATTGGCGCAACATATCCCGAATACTTTCATGACATCAGGGAATTAGCTCCTGATAATTTCTTTTTAGTCCCGGGTGTTGGTGCACAAGGCGGCGATTTAATTGAAATTTCAGAAAACGGAATGAATGATGTTTGTGGGTTAATTGTGAATTCAACAAGGGAGATTATTTATGCTGGTAATGGGGAAGACTTTGCTGAGAAAGCAAGAGAAAAAGCAATGGAAGTACAAAAACAAATGCAGAAATTACTATCTTAGATAAACATTAATTAATCTACGAACATCAGCGTAATCTGCGGGAAAATATTATGACCGAATCCTTTCTCCATTACATCTGGAAAATGAAGTTATTTAATTCATCAGAGTTAAAAACATCTAAAGGAGAAAATGTTCTTATTATAAATTCAGGTGAACACAATACGCATGCAGGTCCTGATTTTACAAACGCAAAAATTAAAATTGACGATACAACCTGGGCTGGAAATGTAGAAATACATACACGGTCTTCAGAATGGAAGAATCATAAACATCAAAATGACGATGCTTATAAAAATGTAATTCTGCATGTTGTATATGACCATGATGATACAAACAACAATTTACCAACGCTCGAATTAAAAAATAAGATTGATCATACGCTAATCAAACAATTTGAATATTTAATGCACACGGCCGCATGGATCCCTTGTGAAAAAAGTATCAGGCAGGTAAAT
>JACMJP010000197.1 GCA_014380545.1 Chitinophagales bacterium
CTTTGCCGTATGTTTTATTTAATGAATCTACTGCTAATCCAATTGCTTTTAATTTTTCTGTCATCTCTGCCATAAAAGGGAATTTATTTGTTTATCTAATCAATAATAATTCTTTGCGAAAATAAGAGTTTAGGTTTGAATTAAATGGCAGGATTTACACAATGTGCAAAAGTTTTTCGGGGAAATTATTGTGCAGGAATAAAAGTCCTGGCTACCCTGCATTTATTAACGTTAATAAATTCTGCTTTCTGCCTGTAAGTTTTACCTTCGCTCATAAATTCTAAACTATGAGAAAGTTATTTTTTAGTGCGCTATCAATATTAATGGTGATTTCATGCAGTGAGACAAAAAATGCTTCTAACGTTAAGTATAATCCTATTCAGGCAATGGCGCAAAAATTTCTGGATGCTTATAATGCAGACTATCAAAAATTGTATTATGCATCTGCCGAAGGTCAATGGATTTTAAATACACACATTGTTGAAGGCGATACTACTGCTTCACATAATGCTGCAGTTGCTGATGAAGCTTTTGCAAAATTTACCGGAAGCTTATCAAATATTGATAGTGCTAAAAAATATCTTGGAATAAAAGATAAACTTACTCCGCTGCAATCAAAACAATTTGAAATTATTTTATTCAACGCAGGAAATAATCCTGAAAGTGCGGGTGATGTTGTGAAAAAAAGAATTGATGCAACAAATAAACAAACAGAACTATTATATGGATTTAAATTCATGCTGAATGGAAAACAAATTTCCACGAATGATATTGACAGAATATTAAGAGAGAGTAATAATTTGAAGGAACGCAATGCAGCATGGACAGAAAGCAAAGAAATAGGCAAAACATTAAAAGACGGTTTGGCTAATTTGCAGCAATTAAGAAATGCAAGTGTAACACCACTCGGTTATTCTGATTTTTTTAATTACATGGTAAGTGAATATGGAATGACAAGTGATGAAATGCTTACACTCACACATAGTATGATAAATGATGTGTGGCCTCTCTATCGTGAATTACATACATGGGCAAGATATGAGTTGGCAAAAAAATATAATCAGCCTGTACCCGAATATTTGCCTGCTGACTGGTTGCCAAACAGATGGGGACAAGACTGGACTGCAATGATAAATGTGGAAGGAACAAATATTGACGAAGCATTAAAACAACATGATGCAGAATGGATAGTAAAACAAGGCGAATCATTTTGGATGAGTATGGGCTTTCAACCATTGCCTACAGTATTTTATGAAAAATCATCTTTATATCCTGTTGCGCCTAATGCAGGTTATTCAAAGAACACACATGCAAGTGCATGGCATATGGATCTTGATCAGGATGTGCGCTCATTGATGAGTGTTGAAAATAATACAGAATGGTGGAGCACAGTGTTACATGAACTGGGACATATTTATTATTATTTGCAATATTCAAATCCTGATGTGCCTATGGTTTTGCGTACGGGTGCAAACAGGGGATATCATGAAGGGTTCGGAACGATGATGAGTTTGGCAAGTTTGCAAAAACCATTATTGGAGAGCCAAGGATTATTACCTGCGGGAACACAAACAAATGATACATTAAAATTATTAAGTGAAGCGTTGGATTATATTGTACATATTCCATGGGGAAGCGGAACGATGACTGAGTTTGAATATAATCTGTATGCGAAAAATCTAAGTAAAGATCAATACAATGCTAAATGGTGGGAGCTTGCAAAAAAATACCAGGGAATTGTTCCTCCTGCAAATAGAAGTGATGCTGAAGGTTATTGCGATGCTGCAACAAAAACACATATTAATGATGACCCGGCAGGATATTACGATTATTCTATCAGCAACGTTTTACTATTTCAGTTTCACACATACATTGCGAAAGAGATCTTAAAACAAGACCCGCATGCAACAAATTACTGGGGCAATAAAGGTGTGGGCGATTTCTTAAAACCGATTATGGCAAAAGGCGAAACAGAAGACTGGAGAAAATTATTAAAAGAAAGTATTGGCAGCGACATGAGTGCAAAACCAATGGTAGATTATTTTAATCCATTGATGCAATATCTGAAAAAAATAAATGCCGGGAGAAGTTATACATTGCCGGAAAAACTAACATTCTAAATAACAGATATTTTTAAACTCTCTGAAGAAATAATATTCAGAGAGTTTTTTATTTTTAGTGGTGAAATGAAAATTCTTTCTTTATTCCGACAGTACAGAAAAAATAAAAAAATACTAAAATTTCATAAATCATTTATCAAACCCGGTGACCTTGTTTTTGATATCGGAGCCAACATAGGAAAAAGATCAGAAATATACCTTAAACTTGGCGCAAAAGCTATAGCAGTTGAGCCACAAAGTTTTTGTATGCCATTCCTTCACCGACTACAAAAAAAGTATAAAAACTTAATTATTGTACAAAAAGCAGTTGGCAATGAAAATGCGGAAAAAGAATTAATTATCAGTAATGAAAGTGAAGTGTCAACATTCTTGGAAGAATTTATACAACAGTATAGTTATCATAAATTTCTAAAGTGGGATGAGAAAGAAATAGTTGAAGTTATAACTTTAAATGATTTAATAGCAGAATTCGGGATACCGAAGTATTGTAAAATAGA
>JACMJP010000198.1 GCA_014380545.1 Chitinophagales bacterium
AATTTCTCATTTCTCATTTCTCATTTCTCATTTCTCATTTCTCATTTCTCATTTCTCATTTCTCATTTCTCATTTCCATCTTTTCTCCTATTGTCATTAAATATAATTTTTTATCCTGGTTTGCAAACTTATCTTTTGCTTTTGCATGATCAATTTTTATCAGGTCAAACGAATCATAATGCATTCCTATTATCTTATCGCATTTAATATATTTTGATGCGATAAGCGCATCATCCACATCCATAGTATAAACATCGCCTATTGGTAAGAATGCAAAACGAACATTTGCATGTTTACCCAATAACTTCATATCATAATGCAATGCGGTATCTCCTGCAAAGTAAAAATTTCCTTCTTCAGTTGTAATATAAAATCCACATGGCTGACCTCCATGTGTCCCATCTGTGAAACGGCTGGTATGCACAGCATTTACAAGTTTCACTTTTCCAAAATCAAATTGCCAGCTTCCTCCTATGTTCATTTTAACTACATTGGAAATTCCCTGTTTTTCAAACCAAACTCCAACTTCCCAAATTCCAATAATAGTTGCGCCTGTTCTTTTTGCAATCGCCAGGGAGTCACCAACATGGTCATTGTGTGCATGACTGATCAAAATATAATCTGCTTCAATTTTACTTATATTTATATGAGAAGCTTGCTGATTACCTGTTATAAAAGGATCAAATAAAATATTTTTACCCTGAATTTGAATATGAAAACAAGAATGTCCGTAATAGGTTATCAGCATTTTTACAACAACTTAACGGATTGTAAAATTAAACTCATTGTTTACCCTTCTATAGTATTTACAGCATAACTTTTAAACAGCATTTTATTTCCGTGTGGATAATTATAGGGGTTTTGGAAAGCTGGGATTTTTGTTTAAGGTTTTCAATATGTTGCCGGGGAATATTTGGTAAACTGAATTTAATTTCATTTAACATTGTACTGTTTTTAAATATATTTTACCATAACAAACGTCCGGTTTCTATCATCAATTTTACTTATACAGTATGATAACAATAATATCTGCCACTAACCGCAAAGACAGTAACACACTGAAAATTGCGTATGAATATAAGCGGCTGCTTGATGAGAAAAATATTGAAAATAAGGTTCTTTCGCTGCAAAATTTACCAAAAAATTTATTTACAGACATGATGTATGATGAAGACTGCGCTGAGTTTACAGAATTACAAGCTGAATATTTTTATCCTGCAGAAAAATTTATTTTCATTACTCCTGAATACAACGGAAGCATTCCCGGAATTTTAAAAGTTTTATTAGATGCCAGTGATATGAAAAAATCTTTCTTTTATAAAAAAGCATTGCTTGTTGGCACTGCAACCGGCAGGGCAGGAAATTTAAGGGGACTAGATCATCTGACAGCAATACTAAATAATATGCGGGTGAATGTACACTGGAATAAATTGCCTATTTCAAAGATTGATCTTGAGTTAAATGAGAGTGGAATTTTCCATAATGAAGATACATTGAAAGTGATAAGTAAACAGTTAGATGATTTTATAGCTTTTTGAAAAAATATTATGCTCAATAAAATATTTCAGATATTAGCCCGGTAATTCTCTTAGATTGAAAAAAATATTTTTCTTTTCTGTAGTAATTTTATTTTTCGTTGCATGCAAACATCTTAATTCGCATAGTGACAAAACAATTTTTAAACTAAATCTGTCTGCGACTGCTACACATTTAGATCCTGCATTTTCAAGCGACCAGCCAAATACATGGAGTTGTAATTTATTATATAATGGTTTGGTTCAATTAGATAACCATTTACAAGTTCAGCCTTGTATAGCAAAAAGATGGGAAATTTCAGAAGACAGAAAAACATACACATTCCATTTGCGCAAGGATGTTTTTTTTCATGATAATGTTTGTTTTAAAAATGCGGAAGGAAGAAAAGTAGTTGCCAATGATTTTGTTTTTTCATTTAACCGGTTGCTTGATCCTGCAACCGCCGCAAGAGGCAATTGGGTATTTGAAAATATTGTAACTGCTGTAAATCCTTTTGTAACAATAAATGATTCAACATTACAAATTCATTTACTAAAACCTTTTGCACCCTTTCTGCAAAGGCTTGCAATTCCATATTGTTCTGTGATCCCACATGAAGCAATAACATTTTATGGAAAAGATTTTCGCAGTAACCCTGTAGGCACCGGACCATTTAAATTTTTGAAATGGAACGAAGGTGAAGTTTTAATTCTGCATAAGAATGAAACATATTTTGAGTTTGATTCTGCAGGCAACCGCCTTCCTTATCTTGATGCCGTGAATATTTCTTTCATTTCAAATAAATCAACTGAGTTTTTGAAATTTTTAAATCATGAATTGGATTTTGTTAGTGATATTGATGTGAGCTTAAAGGATAATATTTTAACCAAGGACGGAAAATTGCAGCCGAGATATACAAACGAATTCAAATTGCTGAAAGGGCCTTATTTAAATACTGAATATTTTTCCATTCTCATGGATACCTCTGCTGCAATATTAAAAAACAGCCCTTTGCAAAATAAAAAAATAAGACAGGCAATTAATTATGCATTCGACAGGAATGAAATGTTATTGTTTTTAAGAAATAACCGTGGCATTGCAGCCACCGCAGGTTTTGTTCCGCCAAGTTTATACATTGAATCAAATAATTTAAACTTCGGATATTATTATTTACCTGAGAGATCTTTACAATTATTAAAAGAAGCCGGATTTGAAAATGGTATCGGTTTATCGGAAATAACTTTACATACTACAGATCAGTATCAGGACTTCGCAGTGTACATAAAAGATAAGCTGGAAGATATAGGAATAAAAACCAAAATTGAAATTGTGGACCCTAGGATGCTCCGGCAAATGCGGGTGAATATGGAGACAAATTTTTTCCGAAGTTCCTGGATAGCCGATTATCCTGACGCTGAAACTTATCTCAATTTATTTTACAGCAAGAGTGGTGCACCACCGAATTATACCAGGTATAATAATCTGCAATATGACATGCTTTTTGAAAAAGCTATAACCGAAACAGATATTATTTTAAGAAATGAATTGTATATACAACTTGATAGTATCATAACAAATGATGCCCCAATCATTCCCTTATTTTATGATGAGGTGTATCGTTTTGTTCAAAATAATATTTACGGGTTAGAGCCAGATGCTTTAAATATGCTTCAATTAAAAAATGTGCAGAAGAAAAATTAATTTCTGATAAGACTATGCTGAACAGATCACTTTAAGCGCTTTCTTATTGCAAAGTTCCTTTTAGGAATTTTAAAACATGATCGTAAGCATCTTTAGTTGCTTCAGCATTATGTTTCGGGTTGCTTGGGTTTGCAAAAGCATGGTCGGCATCATAACGCAAAATTTTTATTTTTTTGTCTGCTGATTTCATATTCGTTTCGAAAGTATTTACAACCTCGTCATTTATCCATTTATCCTGGCTTGCATGAATAAATAAAACCTGTGCATTTAATGTTTTTATTTTTTCTATGTCCGTTTCCGGCATTCCATAATACATAACACAACCTTTCGCATCTTCAACCATAATCAACGATGCCTGCATGCTCATGCCGCCACCCATGCACCAGCCAATTGTTGCAACATTAACATCATTACCAATTTTTGTTTTTATTCCTTCCATAATTGCTCTTACTCTTTTCTGATCTAAAGCCTGCATATATTGCTGAGCTTCCTGTTTTGTTGTAGCAACGTTTCCATCATACAAATCAACTGCGATCACATTTACATTTCCAATATCAATAAATAATTTGTCGCTCATTTGTTTAATATAATCATTCAATCCCCACCATTCATGAAATACAAGCAGATATTTATTGGTATTTTCTTTTGTTTTTATAAAATATGCATTTACATCTTTTCCATCGCTTGCAGAAAAT
>JACMJP010000199.1 GCA_014380545.1 Chitinophagales bacterium
AAATACCTTATAGTTATGGAAGACATTTATGAGAATAGTTTTCAAAAATATCTTACATTCATTCTGGATAAACTTGCAAATCTTTTTTATTCGCCCTGCCCGCATACAAATAAAACTGATGAAGGATGGAAAAAAACTTTTCGGGAAATGAATATGGAATTAACTGCTACACACTACAGGCATGTGATCTTTGTAGTAAAGCAGGCAATTTATGTTTTGAAATGCTGATCAACAGCCACTATGCGTATTAATTGAATTGCCGCTGCTATAATTTGATATCAAATTTTTTTGATTCTTTATTGAACATATAATTTTCAGATGCAAAGAAGTTTTCAAATACACCTGAAGAAATAAGCTTTGAGGTAGTGTCAAAAACAAATTCACCCCCTTTACCCAGCAACAAACATTTATCAGCTATTTGTAAACTCAATTCCAATTCATGCGATGCAAATACAATTGTTTTATTTTTTTCTTTCGCCAATTGTTTAATGAGTTTAAATATTTCTATTTTATTAATAATATCCAAATGAGAAGTAGGCTCATCCAAAAAAACAATTGGTGTTTGCTGCACAAGTGTTTTTGCAATGAAAACTTTTTGCGCTTCTCCATCACTCAACTGATATATCTTTTTGTTTACAAATTCTTTTAACTGCAATTCTTCAATTGTTTGCTCTATTATTTCATTGTCTTCATTCTGCAGCCTGTGCATAAAACCCGTGTAAGGCGACCGGGCAATCTGTAATATTTCCTGCACGGTTAATGCCTGCAGCACTTCTCCCCTTCCTGCAAGCACAACACTTATAATTTTTGATAATTCATCAGAATGATAGTCGTTAATATTTTTCTGTTTTATTAAAATTTCTCCTTCAATCCGTTTTTGCAATTTGCAAATTGTTCTTATCAGGGTAGATTTTCCTGACCCATTTAAACCAATAATGGCAACAATATCCTTTTCGCTTATATTAAAATTTAAGTTTGAAAATAAAACCCTGTTTCTATATCCTATAGATAAATTATTTATTGATATAATATGTATATTTTCAGAATACATTCAAAAATATCTATTCATCTTTTGGTTTTTCCACAATACATAAATAACAAATGGCGCCCCCATACATGCAGTAATGGAATTTAAGGGCAACACACCCCCATTTCCCGGAGTTTGCGAAATAATATCACACATTAATAAAATAGTTATGCCTGTCAAAATACATCCGGGAATTAAAATAAAATGATCATTTGATTTAAAAAGCATTCTTGCTATATGTGGCACAGCAATTCCTATAAAAGCAATAGGTCCGCAAAAAGCTGTTATACTTCCTGTTAATATTGCTGTAATAAAAATGATAAAATACCTGGAACGGGTAATATTTAACCCTAAACTCTGTGCGTATTTTTCGCCGAGCAATAACAGGTTGAGTTTTTTTGAATAGAAAATGATAATTAAAATAGTCATACAAATAACTGGTATTAAAATTATCAATTGCTGCCAGGTGACACCACCCAGGCTTCCAAAGGTCCAGAGCATAAATAATTTGAGTGCGCCTTTCTCACTATAGTATTGCAAAATTCCGACAATCGCACTTATCGCCATACCGAACATGATACCGAATATTAGTAGCGTAATAGTATCTTTTAATTTATGCGCAACAGATAATATAACAAATAAAATAAATGCTGAGCCAAGCACAGCTGAAATAATAATAGAAGCAGTGTTGAAAATACTTATGCCTAAAATACTTCCTGTACTCAGCATTACAGCAGCAACAAATAAACTTGCTCCTGCTGAAACACCCAGAATATCAGGGCCAGCAACTGGGTTTCTAAAAAATGTTTGCATCAGTAATCCTGCAACAGGTAATGATGCTCCAACTAAAATTGCAGTAATTGCTTTCGGCAACCTTGATTGCAGAATAATAATAGATGCTGGTTCATCAGGATCTGTTCTTCCGGATAAAACAGATAAGATTTCGGAGAAGGGAATATTGACGGCGCCAATAAAAATATCAAGAAGAAAAAAAAACACCGCAACTATTGCAAGTAATAAAAAAATAATTATATGTTTTTTATTATTCACTGTAATTGTTTGTAATAAACAAATTTATGCTCAGTCATTAAATCCGGGTGAAAAATTTTAACAAGGTCCTTCAAAACAAGTTGTGGCGAAATAACACCACTTTCCCAATAGTCATTACCGCCGTTTTCATTAATACGGTTATTATTATTAAATACACTCCCGGTTTTAAATGCATCAAAAACAGTATATCTTTCATCAGACATTTTTATATCAGATAAATTTTCCGCAGCTCCTGCATGTAACCATACATCAGCATCTTTTGCTTTGGCAATTACCTCTTCCAATGCTACAGGGTAATTTCCTGTTTTTGTATCATAATTCCATAAATAATCTGCACCTGCATCATGTAAATAATTTGCCGCAAAACTTTTTCCGCCCGGTATGGTCCATTCTCCTTTAAATGCCATACCTGTAAATACAGTTGGTTTATTTGATATGCCTTTTACCTGCTCTTCTATGGTATTATATTCCTCCGCTATAGAATCAAATATTTTATTCGCATAATCAAGTTCATTAAAAAAAACTGCAACATATTTTATCCATTCAGCCTGACCGAGCGGAGTTGTTTCTAAATATTCATTGTTTAAAACAGGCCTTAAATGTAATGCAGTTAATTTATCAAATTGATCATAAGAAGGATCGCCCATGTTATACGCCATTATAACATCCGGTTTTAATGAAACAATCAATTCATTATTTAGTGCACCTTCATTCCCTATCTCCTTTATTGTTCCATCTAAAACCAATTTTTTAATTCCTGTATCATAAATATATTTGGTTCCGCTGCATGCAATAATTTTCTTTTCAAGCCCTAAGGCTTTTAAAAAACCAACATGTGTTGTTGAAATACATATAATATCCTGAACAGGTATTTTAATATTAACAATTTCAGAAGACACTTCAGGCATTAATAAAGAATCTCTGTACAGGTGATATTCCTGAATTATTTTTAATGTATCAAGCGGGTCACGAACAATAAGTTTTGTATAATTTTTATACTGAGTAATGGTAAACCCTTTTGCATATTCAATTAAAACGGGTTTGCCAATATCTGAAATCTCTTCCTGTTTTTTTTGTTTGCCGCAGGCAAGCAATAAAAACAAATAACAAAAAATAAATACAAATTTAATTCTCATAAAAAAGTACCCCGCAAAGGCTATAAAATTTAGCCTTTGCGGGAAAAGTATTACAATACTGAAATTAATTTAGTTGTAGCAGCATTTT
The DNA here is from genome assembly GCA_014380545.1 of Chitinophagales bacterium. GTDB lineage: Bacteria > Bacteroidota > Bacteroidia > Chitinophagales > BACL12 > JACMJP01. The sequence goes on from JACMJP010000199.1 coordinate 3,302, forward strand.
CTGTAATTACAGAAACAAAATAATTACCTGCAACTAATCTTTCAGTTGAATAACTATAATTGAAGGAGTGAACGTCTTTTAATTCATCAATTACTTTCCCATTAATATCTGAAATTTTAATTATTGCAATATCCTCCCGTGCACTAAGTTGAATAAACTCAGAGGCAGGATTAGGGTAAATTTTTATTTCAGTAGTATTCACATCATTTACAGAACTAAGAGTTCTTACATCAAATGCAATATTTCCCGGAGAAATACTTGCATCAAATACTTTCAATTCCGTTCCGTTCAAACCATAAATATGTATTTTACCATAGCTGAAGTAATCAGTTTCTGAAGTGTAGATAATATTGTTTAATTCATCAAAGGCAAGTCCGTAAAAACTCATTCCAAATTCCTTTTCACCTATAAATGATGTTGTAAGTGGCTCGTATTTACTAACAGAAGTGCCAAATAATTCCTGGTAATAAATATTTCCATCACTGTATACGGATGTTCCGCAACCGGCAGATATATTAATTAAATTCGTAGTAGTAATATCACCGGTAGATATTTTATATGCTGAAACAGAGCTTCCTGTGTAATCTTTATTATTTAAAGTAAAAATATTATCACCGTCAATCATAATATTATCCGGATTTTTTCCATCAGTACCCAGATCAATTATTTCAGTTAAATCCTGTGTAGTAAGATCAATTTTAGCGATCATTCCTACCTCGCTTCCAAAATTAAACCCGTTGTTTACGGCAACATAAGCAATTCCATCTTTTATCAGAACGCCTTCAGTGGTGTAATCCAGCTCGGTGTTTTCAATTTCAAAAATTAATTCAAATGTATTTTTATCATACACATGTATATAAGATTCAAATGGAACAAGATATTCTCCTCTTGTGGCTACAATATAATTATCATCAACTGCAATTTTCCTTATACCGGGTATTTCAATTGAGTTAACAATTTCATTAGTGAGCAGGTTATACTGAATTAAATATTTATCTGCGGCAACATAATAATGATCATCATACACTTTAATGTCAGATGCAAATCTTGCATTCTCAATTTCATCTACTACAGTGTAAATTTCTGTTTCAGGATCATAAGCACCCAGCGATACAGGTGTTAGAATATCTCCTGAAAAATAATCATAATAACCTTCGTTTAAAATAAAAACTCTTTCAACATAGGTTTGTGCGAAAAGTGATGTTGCAAAAATTGTTGCAATAAATGTGTAAAGAAAATTCCTCATAATTTTTTTGTTTTAAAAGTTAAAAAATGAGGGCTGAATAAATAAATGAGAATAATACATGCAAGTATTATCCGCAGCAGAAACCTTTGCCCCAAAAGTTTTTGACTTATGCAAATATTGGCAGGTCTTCTGGCTCTCCTTTTTTGCAACGCCTTCCCGTCATCAATTTAAACAGTGGCTAAGAATGTTGCAAATATTTATAAGGATTACAGCAGTGGGGACTGCCCCGGATTTTCACCGGATTCCCTTTTAAGACCAGAACATTATAATATTCTGATCAACCAATAATGCGCAGCAAATGTATAAAATAAAATATTGTGAAAAGGAGAAAATTTATTCTATCAACACACGGCTCACATATAATTGTTTTTGTGTTCGCATTTTAACTGTGTAATATCCCGGTGCAGTTTCAATATGAACAGGAATAATATTTTCACCCCTATATACATGCGATGCTGACGATTGAATTTGTTTCCCTGCAACATCATAAATCTCTATATCAGCTTCTTCAGCAGTATTGCTTTCGTAAATGATAGAAAAATACCCGTTTGAAGGATTGGGTGAAATAACCAAATCATTTATTATTTTAAATTCACTTATTGCCTCAGGAATAATAGTATCAATACATGTATCTGAATCCAGGTAATACCGCAAAACAAAAAAACCTTTTGAAGAACCTGATGAATATTCATATCCCTCAGCATCATCAAAACTAATTACCTCTCCCTCTGCAGCGCCTGAAATAATTAAATTTCCTTCATTATCAATTTCAGATGCATAACTTGTTCCCAGCCCTTCACCTTTAATTCCTTCCAGAACATTTCCGGCAGTATCAAATTTAACTGCAAAAACTCCTTCACCGTTTAAAGTAACAGTTCCATAATTTGAATTCACTAATTGCCAGCCAGTAACCCAGATATTTCCAACAGAATCAATATTTACGCTTGATGCTGCCTGACCCGTTATATTCCCGTTACCGAAGTTTTTTGCCCAGATCACATTACCATCACTATTTAATTTTAAGAGAAAAAAATTACCCGCATCATCTGATAATATTGTTCCGTTAAATGAAATTGTGTCTTTAAAATTTCCACATGCATAAATATTATTTTCAGCGTCTGTTGTAATTCCATATACAGGACTAAACTCCTGTTCTTTATCACCCACT
>JACMJP010000200.1 GCA_014380545.1 Chitinophagales bacterium
ACGCATTTCCTGCACTACAACAATGGATCGCAACAATGCATTGTCATCATATATTTCAAGCCCGACAGCACCAATAATATTTTCATCCATCCGTGCAATTAAAAAATTACTTATATGCTTATCAATATCTTCAAACGGAAGAGAAGCTTGTTTTAACAATTCCTTAATTGGTGCCAATTCATTGTTTGTAGCCGGCATGATTGTAATATTTTCCATCTTCAGCAACATTTTATTTCTTTGAACATAGACTGGAAAAAACTCAAAGCTTTTTTACAAGCCTTCATATCTAAACAATAACATACTCTTGGTCCGTCAATTTCTCCTTTGATTAGACCTGCTGTTTTTAATTCTTTTAAATGCTGCGATACTGTTGATTGCGACAACGGTAATTCGTTTACAATATCCCCACAAATACACTCACCGTTGCTCAGCATTTTTAATATTGCTATCCGTGCCGGGTGCCCAAGTGCTTTGGCAATATTGGCTAACTGAATTTCATCTGCTTCAAATTCTTCTTTTTTATGATAGGCCATTTTAAATTTTATATCGCAAATATACGATTAAACAAACTTAACTACCAAATATTTATGAAAATATATTTTAAACGGCTTCCAGTTTTAGTTGTAGTCCTTCCCAAATCTGCATTTTACCGGCAAGCATATCCTTTGACTTTTGATATGCAGTAAGCGTTTCTGCAGAATTATTGTTTTGATAAAATGTTGGATCCTGCATTTTATTTTCAAAAGCCGCAATTTCTTTTTCAAGATTTGCAATTTCATTTTCTGCTTTTTCAATATCCTTTTTCAACTTATGTAGCTCTCTCTCTTTATTTCTTTTGTCCTCTATATTTTCCTTTAGTACAAAAGCCTTTACTTCCTGTTTTTTTATAACAGGTTTTTCTTTTATTTCTAATTCGGAAAGAGAGGAAATTTTCTTTGCTTCAAGATAATTATATATATCGCCGATGTATTCTTTTATTTTATGATCTTTAAATTCAAAAACACGGTTTGTCATTTCTTTTAAAAAATCCCGGTCATGTGAAACAATAATTACAGTACCATCATAATTTTTTATTGCATTTTTTAAAACATCTTTACTGCGCATGTCGAGGTGGTTTGTAGGCTCATCAAGAATTAATAAATTTGTTGGATCTAACAATAGTTTACATAAAGCCAATCTTGACTTTTCTCCACCACTTAATACTTTCACTTTTTTAAATGCTGCTTCACCACCAAATAAGAATGCACCAAGTAAAGCTCTTATATGTGAACGCATTTCGCCTGTTGCAGCATGATCAATTGTATCAAAGACGGTATCATCTCCGCTTAATGTGTCTGCCTGGTTTTGTGCATAATATCCGAGCGAAACATTATGGCCGAGTTGTAATTCACCCTGGTATTTTTCAATACCTGCAATAATTTTTGAAAGAGTTGATTTCCCTTCACCGTTTTTTCCAACAAAAGCAATTTTATCTCCCCGGTGAATTTCAAAATCAATATTGTTTAATACATTTTTACTATCATAGTTTTTAGTAAGATGTTTTCCGTGCACAACCATTTTCCCGGAACGTTGTGGTTTTGGAAAATAAAAATGAATACTTGCTGTTTCTTCATCATCCACTTCTATTTCTTCTAATTTATCTAACTTTTTAATTAACGATTGTGCAAATTTTGCTTTGTTTGCCTTTGCCCTGAATTTGCCAATTAATTGTTCCGTGTGCTGAATATATTTTTCCTGATTTTTTTGCGATGCTCTCTGCTGATCGATTCTTTCTTTACGCAACTCCATAAATTTTGAATAGGCAGCAGGATAATCAAATACTTTTTTATTTACTATTTCAATTGTACGTTTTGTAACGTTATCCAAAAATGTTCTGTCGTGAGAAACAAGAATAATTGCCCCAGGATATGTTTCAAGATATTTTTCAAGCCATTGGATACTTTCAATATCGAGATGATTTGTTGGCTCATCTAATAAAACCAATTCAGGTTTGCTTAATAATATTTTTGCAAGTTCAATGCGCATTTGCCATCCGCCGCTAAATGTTTCAACTGCCCTGTCAAATTCTTCCCGGTCAAAGCCTAACCCAGTTAAAACTAATTCAATTTGTTTATCAATTGTGGCCACATTTATTATTTCAAGCCTGTGTGATATTTCTCCTATCTCATTAATAAGATCATGATAAGTATCGCTTTCATAATCCGTTCTTACTGTAAGGTCATGCTCTATTTCATGTAATCTTTTGTCAAGTTGTAACGCCTCATTAAATGCAGATTGTGTTTCTTCAAAAACACTTTTACCTTTCATTTTGCTTAGGTCTTGATGAAGATACCCTATAAGGCTGTCTTTTGGTAAAACTACATTTCCGGTATCTGGTTTTTGAATTCCTGATAATATCTTTAATAAGGTGGACTTACCTGCCCCGTTTTTACCTACTAAACCAACACGGTCATTTTCTTTTAATGCAAAAGAAACATCTTCAAACAAAAATTCACCCCCAAAGTGAATTGACAAATTCTGCACTGCAATCATAGTACAAAATTAAAAAAGAAAAACCCGATGCAGGATTTTTTCTTTCTATGCAGAGTAGATTTGAAAATCAGTTTTTGATAAATTTAGCTTGTGCAGCTTCATTTTGTATTCGTAATACAACAAAGTAATTCCTGCTGCAAGTGCATTGCAATTTAATAATGCAGAATACTTTCTTCGGATGCGGTAATCCAATTCAAAAAATTAAATTGAGCAGAGATATATCCTGAAAAAAAAATTAATTCAAATAGTAAAGCAAACACGGATTTGTAACATAAATAGGCGTTCATAGTATCTCTTATTAATAAATTTAATGCTACTTTTTTGAAAAGCCTTACTTTTGGCCTACTTCAGAACAGTAGAAATCAGCCCATTTTTCAGTCACACATCTCAAGTTTAAAATAGCCTTATTTATTTATACAGATATTTAAAAATCCAAAAAATGAAGGTCGGGCACACACTTATTGCAGTTTTTTTATTCACAATAGGCTATAGCCAGGTTATTTCTGAAAAATATAATTCCGGATCAGAATCTACAGATCCGTCTATTTATTTAATTGAAAGATATAAACTGGATAATGAGATATTGTGGGAAAGCACACCCACAATTCTTGATGTTACTAACCTTAATATTGATCAGTATAATGATATGGATATTATGGGTTTACGGGATAATGCAGATGTACAGATAGAAAAAATATTGTCATGTATGTTTACCCACAGTGAAGGCGTTGTAACATATACAGTGCTTGATTTTTCAGGGCGAACTATATATTCCACAAAAGGCGAAAATGAAATTATTACGGAAGCAATTCAGCATTTCAATTTTGCGAATGGAATTTATGTTTACACTTTTGAATACGAAGATGGTTATATAATTAGCGGAAAATTTATTGATGCGAAGTAATTAATTTTTCTTATTTTTCAGGCGTATCTATATTTGTGATTTAAATAAATTTTTATGCCAGTAATAGAAAAATCTACAATTGATTTTTTAAAGAAGCTAAAGTCAAATAATAATAAAGAATGGTTTGATAAGAATCGTAAAACATATGAAACCGCAAAAGCAAATTTCCTGGAGTTTACTACATCTCTCATAAAAGAAGTTGAAAAATTTGATAGAGAGTTAAAAGGAATAGAAGCGAAGAAAACTATTTTTCGCATTAATCGTGATATTCGTTTTTCCAAAGATAAATCTCCATATAAAGTAAATTTGGGAACAGGGTTTAGCAAGGGAGGAAAATTAGATAATACTGCCGGTTACTATTTTCATTTGCAACCCGGTGAATCATTTTGTGCCGGTGGCTGCTATATGCCCATGCCTCCACAGCTTAGTGCAATAAGGCAAGAGATAGATTATAATTTCCCTGCCTTTAAAAAAATGCTTTCTGCAAAAGAATTTAAAAAATATTACAGTAATCTTGATACTATTGAAAAATTGAAAACAGTACCTAAAGGATATTCAGCAGACAACCCCGCACTTGAATATTTAAAACATAAAAGTTTTATTGTTTCTAAATACTACGCTGACAAAGAAATAACTTCAGAAAAATTCTTAAGTGAAATTACAAATGCCTACAAAGCCTTGCATCCTATGGTAAATTTTTTAAATAAGGCAATAACAGAATAAAGAATTGTCAGATTAATGTAAGCATCATTTCGCCCTTTGCTTTTACGCTGGTATTCAGTATTTTTACGTACTCTATATCACCGTCAAAATTATGCTGAAACTCATTACACACATAGTATTTTTATTCTGCGTTATTCATATTTATGCCCAATCAATTACTGCATACCCTGATACAGTAGTTTGCAGCGAAGAACCTGTAACATTATTCGCCTCGGTTGATGGGGTTTGGGGAACTGAGAGTTATGTATATGAAGTAATACCTTATGCTCCTGAAGCAATTGGGGGAACTGATGTTTCGATGTTTGATGATACACATGATGGACCGTTTGATATTGGTTTTGAATTTTGTTTTTTCGGAGAAGTATATGATGAATTTTACATTGCTTCGAATGGATGGATAAGTTTCGAAGACCCTACATTTGATATGGATATAAACTGGACACCTGATGGACCTATACCCGATGACACCTATAATGTTCCCCGCCCGGCAATTTACGGTCCGTGGGAAGACTGGCATACCGGACTTTGTTCAGATTGCATTCATTATGAAACTACAGGTGTGGCCCCAAACCGCAAATTAATTGTAACATGGGATGAAGTTCCTATGTACCTATGCACATCAGATGAAGGGACTTTCCAATTCGTTCTGCACGAAACAACAAACATTATTGATAATCATCTTATAGAAATTCCATCTTGTGTTTCATGGGGTGGCGGTTATTCTGTCGAGGGAATTGAAGATGAAAGTGGCGATTTTGCGTTTGCAGCACCCGATAGAAACTGGGACGTTTGGGAAACCGAAGATGAGAGCAACAGATGGGTGCCAAATGCGATAAACTGGTATGAAACTGCAACAGGAACATTAATAGGAACCGGAGACAGCATTGTAGTTAATCCTTTAGTTACTACAACTTATACTGCAGAAGTAACATTGTGTGATGGAACTACTGTAAGTGATGAAGTTACAATTACCATTGCAGAACCTTACGAAGTAAATTATACAATAGAAAATATTTTATGTTATGGAGATAATGACGGTGTGATAGATATCACTATTACGGATAATATTAACCCAATGATATTTTCCTGGTCAAACAGCGCAACATCTGAAGACCTTACCGGACTTACTCCCGGCATCTATTCAGTTACAATTGAAGAAACTGATGGTTGTATAACAACATTGGATTTTGAAATAACAGAACCACCGCTATTAACTTTAGATACACTTTCAACACAAAATATTACATGTAATGCGGGCAACGATGGGGTGATAAATCTTATAGCAGAAGGCGGTGTTGAACCATATTCATTTTCTATACTTGAAGATGTATGGCAAAGCAGCGAAAATTTTACGGATCTGTATGCCGGAGATTATACAATTACTATTGAAGATAATAACGGATGCAGCGAAATATTTGAAGTTACACTTACTGAACCTGAAGCAGTAATAGTTGACGCCGGCGATGATATCGTTATTCCCTTTGGTGGGTTTTCTACCATAAACGCAATAACAAATGCCTCAGCCATTTCATTAATAAGCTGGACACCATTTTTAGGATTATCTTGTGCAGATTGCTTAAATCCTGAAGCAAGCCCTGATTTTACTACAACTTATACAGTAATAGTTACAAATGAATATGGGTGTTTTGATGTAGATGAGATAACTGTAATTGTTCAGTATGATTATGCTGCGGCCAATGTTTTTACACCAAATGGTGACGGGGTAAATGATTATTTTATGATCAATGCAGAATTTATTCAAAGCCTTGAATTATTTATTTATAGCAGGTGGGGTGAAACCCTCTATTCAACGAAGGAAATGAATAGAGGCTGGGATGGAACCTTCAGTGGTATCTCTGCAGAAGTGGGCACATATATGTATGTAGCAAAAACAATTAATGTTGATGGAACTGAAACAACAAAAACAGGAACGCTTCTGTTATTGAGATGAATAATAGTTTTTTAAAAATTTTACAAGACACTTTTTCTTTCCTTATAGTTGCATCAATTTCATCTTTATGCACATAAAATTTTTGAATACTTCACTTTTTGGTTTAGTTTTGTTCGAACTATAAGGTTAATGTGATGTATTCAAGAGAGTTTATATTTAGTAAAATAACATATATACATACTTGCATAAGTACTTTGTTACATTAACTTTGCGGTTCACAAAAAACATCAGTTAAACAACATCAATATTATGAAAGTTATGATTACTCGTAAACTTCTGATCGCAGTTCTTCTCTTAGTGAGTGGTGCTGCATTCGCTCAGATTGAGCCAGTTATTAACGAAGATTGGATACCCGAAGGAAAAATGGAACAGCATGAATCATTTACGAATGGTGATTATGCATTTCCGGCTAAACCCCGCAATATGTGGCAGGTAGGTATAAACGTCGGTTTACCACAACTCGCAGGAGATGTTCGTACAGAACCTTTTGCGCCTAACCATGGCCCTTCATGGGGAGTAGGTTTAAATATTCGCAAAGGATTAGGATATGTAGCCTCTCTCCGGTTAAACGGAATGTTTGGTTATGCACATGGTCAGGACTATGTGTCTGGTTCTAAAAACAGTAACAAAGTTTTAAACGGCTCTTTTGCAGGAAGTTCTAACCCTGATAAATATTCTACAGGTGCTGATTATTCCGACAGTTCCTGGATTTATAATTACAAAACAAAGCTGATGAGCGGCGGATTAGATATTATGTTTAATCTGAACAATATCAACTTTCATAACGCCACTCCAAAAACATATTTATATGCTTTTGCCGGAGCTGGTATATTAACCTATAGTACTAAACATGATGCTTTGGATGCGAATGGTGATGTATATGATTTTAATGCAATATTAAACAATGGTGATTCAAGTCAAAATGACCCGGGTGTTACCGAGCAGGTACTTGATGATTTACATAACTTACTGGATGGAGAATACGAAACACAGGCAGAAGTAGCCAACCAGAATAAAAATGTGGGAGATAATGATGTTACAGTTTTAAACCCTGCAGTTAGTTTAGGTGCAGGCGTATCCTGGAAACTTGGTGGAAGAGTTGAATTAGGTCTTGAGCATAGAGTAACTTATTATTTCGATGATCTTGCCGATGGTGAAAGATGGGAATATGCAAGAAATCAAGGGCAATTTAATGAAAACTCTGCTTTCTCTGACCACTATGATTTCTTACATTATACCCAGATAGTTCTGGGGGTAAATCTTGGAAGCAAATCACAGAAGCCCACATGGGAAGTGAATCCGCTTAATTTCGTTTATAACAAATTAGCTGAACTTGATCCGGATGAACTATTAAAAGACACAGATGATGATGGTGTTATTGACCGTTTGGACAGGGAAGCTGATACACCGGCAGGAACACCGGTTGATACACATGGTGTTTCTCTTGACAGCGATAAAGATGGTTGTAAAGACAGTGAAGACCCGGAACCTTTCTCAACTCCTAATTTACCAATTGAGAATTGCCAGAACCAGTGGTTAACAAGAGATGATGTAAATGATATTATTGATGAAAGATTAAAGGATTATCAGAAAGGAACCGGCACAAACTGGTTTCTGCCAATGATCTTCTTTGATCTTGACAAATCTAATGTCCGCCCATCGGAAGTATATAAATTAGAACAGGTTAATGAGATTATGAATCAGTATACTAAACTAACTGTAGAAGTGGTTGGTCATGCAGATACAAGGGCAAGTGAAGCATATAACCTGAAACTTTCTGAGAACCGGGCTAAAGCATCAATCCAATACCTCACAGGCAAAGGAATAGCTGAAAGCCGTTTCGTAATGAAATATATGGGTGAAACTGATAACCTTATTCCTGAAGCCCGTCGTGAAGATGAACATCAGCAAAACAGAAGGGTTGAGTTCCATATTGTGAAGTAATAATTAATCATAAAATATAAATAAATGAAGGGTGGATGAAAGTCCACCCTTTTTTATTTCTTATAATCTGCTCAAATAATTGCCACAGACTGGTTGGAAGAAATGATATTACTTGTATGGAAACCATGATATGGAAGCCCCTGAATCAGCCAGGAAAATATAACACTTGAGTTGAACCTCTTCTTTTAGCTCCCTTTCTCTAGAACATTACATTAGTTGTCTTGCATGCATAAAGAAATTAAATAATTTTTAATAAGAAGGAACAGGTTTTTTATTTATTTTTCGAATGAATAGTTCACTTATCATGAAAGCAAACAGAATTAAATATTCAATGGTGATAATAAAATAATTTTCTTTAAATCCGTTGCCAGCATAAGTTATATAAGTAAGATATATCAAACCACTCCATACAATTGGAAATTTATAATTTGTAATCACTGTAAACAATATAAGAGGAGTTATATACCAGGGATGAACAGTAGTGGAGAAAAGAAAATAAATAAAAAAAGCAAATAAAAAGAATTGAAACAATCTTTCTTTTTTATAAAAGAAGCTGGTTAACAAAATAAGAAAACATGCAATAACGGGTAACACTTTCTGAATCATCAGCTTTGATGAATAATTAAAACCTGAAAGCCATTTTGAAAAATTATATATACTTCCGTTAAATTCAAAAGAAACAAAATACAATTGCAGACTTGTTGAAAAATGCCTAATGAGTCCTGCATTATAAAATGGAATAAATGAAATAATAAATACAATTGCAGTTATGCAGCTATAAACGATTGTTTTCCTGAAGCCAATATATTTAAGCAGGAAGGGTAACAAAATGAGCGGTAATATTTTAGTTGCAACAGATAACCCGAATAGCACAGCAGATAAA
>JACMJP010000201.1 GCA_014380545.1 Chitinophagales bacterium
GTTAATGAACGATATGCAACTTCATCACTTGCCAATTCTTTTAATACTTCCATTTCTGTTCTTGCATGCGAAAGCATATCAACAAAATTATATACGATTACATTCAAGTCATTATTTACCAAATTTAAAATATTGTCCTCAAGGTTTTTACCTTCAGCATGATTTAATATTTTATGATAAGTATATTTATTAAGCGTTAATTTATTACGGACAATATTATCTTTTAAAAATTCAGGCTCCTGCAAATTTTTTCCACCTTCATCTTCATCATTCAGCCATAAATTCGGCATCCGTTTTTCTATTTCAGCGGGAGTGAGCCCTGCAAAAATTGCATTGCGGCAATATTGTGTTGCAGTAGGTAAAATACTGTAGAAATAATCTTCTGATACTAATTTAAAAGATTCGGTAATAAGCGGTTCAATTGTTTTAAACTGATCATACCGCAAATTATCAATTAAAATAAAAAAGGTTGGTATTTTATCTTTCAGCAATGGAAATACTTTTTGTTTTAACATTGTATTTGACATTACAGGAATGCTGTTCCCTTTTCCATTCAACCAGTTCAAATAATTTTTATCAATAAATTTTCCGAACTCCACATTCGCTTCATTCTTTTGAGATACCAAAACTTCTTTCATTCCGGAAGTTGCAGATACATCTAATTGTAATTCCCAGAAAATAATTTTTTTATATAACTCATACCATTGTTCATGATCAGAAGCATCCTGTAAATTGAAAAATATTTTTTGAAATTCTTTCTGATATGATGAATCCGTTTTTTCACTCACTAATTTTTTGCTGTCAATTAATTTTTTAATAGTGAGCAACATTTGCTGTGGTCGCACAGGCTTAATTAAATAATCACTTATTTGCGAACCGATAGCATCTTCCATCAAATTTTCTGTTTCATTTTTTGTTATCAGAACGATGGGGATGTTCGGGCGTTTTTCCTTTATTTGTTGTAATGCTTCCAAACCCGTGATGCCCGGCATCATTTCATCTAAGAAAATTAAATTAATATCAGGATCCATGCATTTATCTATTGCATCAAGCCCGTTACTTACAGCATCCACTTCATAACCTTTCTCTTCAAGAAAAAGAATTAATGGTTTCAGCATTTCAATTTCATCATCAGCCCATAAAATTTTTATATTCATGTTTGTTATTTTTGCTTTTTATCCAACAGATGCAGAACAAAGTTGGAGATCATACTAATTAGCGAAGTGTAAAATTAATCATCAAAGTTTACCCGGTTGAATAAGCGAAAGATTTTTAACGACCCTGTTTATGGTTTTATTACAATACCCTACGAAATAATTTTCGATATTATTGAGCATCCCTATTTTCAGAGGCTGCGCAGAATACAGCAACTGGGCTTAAGCAATCTTGTTTATCCGGGTGCAAATCATACAAGATTTCATCATGCACTTGGTGCAGTGCATTTAATGAGCAAGGCAATACATGTTTTGCGCAGCAAGAATATCAATATTTCTGATCACGAAGCGGAATCAGTTACAATCGCAATTTTATTGCACGATATGGGGCATGGTCCTTTTAGTCATGCGTTGGAAAAAACAATTATTGCTGCACATCATGAAGAATTATCTGTGCAGTTCATGCATTTTCTCAACCTGGAGTTTGATAATAAATTAGATACTGCAATAGAAATTTTTAAAGGCACATATCCTAAAAGATTTTTACATCAATTGGTTTCATCGCAAATTGATATTGACAGGTTAGATTATTTAACAAGGGATTCTTATTTCACCGGTGTGCATGAGGGAGTTGTTGGTTACGACAGGTTGATTGAAATGCTGGATGTTGCAAATGATGAATTGGTGATAGAGCAAAAAGGAATTTATTCCGTAGAAAAATTTATCATCGCCCGAAGAGTAATGTACTGGCAGGTATATTTGCACAAAACAGTTATTTGCGCAGAACAAATGCTGATAAAGACATTAAAGCGGGCAAAATATCTTGCACAAACAAAAACAGAATTATTTGCAACACCCGCATTACAATATTTTCTATATAATGATTTTGAAATAAAAGATTTTATAGAAAACAAATCTGTAATTGAAAAATTTGTTGAACTGGATGATACAGATATTTATGCGGCTTTAAAAGCATGGCAAAATTGCGATGATAAGGTTTTGTCATTTTTAAGTGATGCAATTATCAATCGCAAATTATTTAAAATTGAATTGGAGAATGTTATCATCAGTTCTGAAAGAATAGCGAAGGTTACTGAAAAAGTGAAAAAGAAATTTAAGGTAGATGAATTTGACCTGCAATACTTTGTGTTCAACGACAGCACAAGCAATTCAGCATACACAACGGAAAGTAACCGCATCAACATAAAATTCCGCAACGGAAATGTGCTGGATGTAGCGCAGGCAAGCGATCACCTTAATCTGGCTGCCTTATCGGAAACGGTGGTAAAACATTATCTTTGCTACCCAAAAAATTTGTAACGGATGGAATTTACTGCACAGGATCTTTGCAATTTTCTAAATGGAAAGTTAGAGGGCGATCCGTCAGTAAAAGTTTATAAACCAGCAAAAATTGAAGAAGCTGCTGAAGGCGATGCCTCCTTTCTTGCGAATGAAAAATATACCCCGTTTGCATACACAACAAAAGCATCTGTACTTATTGTAAATGAAAATATTGTTTTTGATAAACACATTCACCCGACAATTATCAGAGTGAAAGATGCCTACGCCTCAATTGCAATTTTATTAGATCAATATAAATCAATTAACAAACGCAATAACGGAATTGAAACATATGCTTATATTTCTCCTAAATCAACTGTTGGAAAAAATGCACATGTTGGTGCATTCAGTTATGTGAGTGATGATGTAAAACTTGGTGATGATGTTCAAATACTTCCACATGTGTTTATAGGAAAAAATGTTTCAGTTGGAAATAATACTATTTTATTTCCCGGAGTAATGTTATTGGATGATTGTGTTGTTGGAAATAATTGTATCATAAATGCAAATGCAGTAATTGGAAGTGAAGGTTTTGGTTTTGTACCAACGGAAGATGGCTCTTATAAAAAAATTGCGCAGACAGGAAATGTTGTAATTGAAGATAATGTAGAAATTGGCAGTAACTCAACAATTGATCGTGCAACAATGGGATCAACATTCATAAGGAAAGGAGTGAAGATTGATAATTTAGTGCAAATAGCACATAATGTTGAAGTTGGTGAGAATACAGTTATTGCAGCCCAAAGCGGCATTGCCGGGAGTACGAAGGTTGGAAAAAATTGTGTAATAGGTGGTCAGGTTGGTATTGTCGGGCATTTAACAATTGCTGACGGAACAAAAATTAATGCACAAAGCGGATTGGCAAAATCAATTAAAACTCCAAACACTGCTCTGACTGGTTCACCGGCATTTGAATTTGCATTAAGTATGCGCAGCCAGGTAGTATATAAAAAATTACCGGAGTTATATCAAAAAATTTTAGATTTGGAAAAAGAACTAATAGAATTAAGAGCTAAGAATTAAGATTGAAAAGAAATTAAAACTATTTTATAATAACAAACTAAGAATATTACATAAGGTTATATAACAATGAACAATAAAAATCAGCATACAATAAAAAAATCAGTTACAGTTGCAGGCATTGGTTTGCATACGGGGGAGGAAGTAATAATGACATTTCATCCCGCACCTCCAAACTATGGATTTAAATTTAAAAGAATTGATTTACCTGATCAGCCAATTATAGAGGCAAGTGCAGATCTTGTTACTGAAACTGATCGTGGTACAACACTAAATAAGAACGGCGCAAAAGTTTCAACTATTGAACATGCCCTTGCAGCATTGGTTGGGATGGAAGTAGATAATGTACTCATGGAATTAAACAAGCAGGAAACACCAATAATGGATGGCAGTTCAAAAGTGTTTGTTGAAGCATTATCAGGTATTGGAATAGAAGAGCAGGATGCTGCAAGAGAATATTTAAACATTACCGAAAATATTGTTTTAAAGGATCCTGTTAGAAAAACAGAAATAACGGCAGTGCCTTCTGATGAATATGAAGTTACTGTGATGATTGATTTTGAAAGTAAAGTATTGGGACAGCAGCATGCATCCTTGCATCATATTTCAGATTTTAAAAAAGAGGTTGCAAACAGCAGGACATTTTGTTTCCTGCATGAATTGGAAATGCTGTACGAAAATAATTTAATTCGTGGCGGCGATCTGAACAATGCAATTGTAATAGTTGATAAAGAAGTATCAGAACAGGAGATGCTGAAGTTGCGCAAAATGTTTAATAAAGAAAATGTTACCGTTCAGAAAGAAGGTATTTTAAATAACCTGGAATTGCATTGGATTAATGAACCAGCCCGGCATAAACTTTTAGATGTTGTAGGCGATCTTGCTTTAGTTGGAAAACCAATTAAAGGGAAAGTAATAGCAGAACGCCCCGGTCATGCAAGTAATGTTGAATTCGCAAAAAAAATAAAACACTTTTTCAAACACAAAAGAAATATGCAGGACGCACCTTTTTATGATCCGAATTTACCGGCAATAATTGATATTAACAGAATAAATAAAATGCTTCCGCACCGCTATCCCATGCTGCTGATTGATAAAGTAATATCGCTCGATGAAAAACATGTAGTAGCGGTTAAGAATGTAACTTTTAATGAAGCATTTTTTCAGGGACATTTTCCGGGCAATCCGGTAATGCCAGGTGTATTGCAGGTTGAAGCGCTTGCCCAAACCGGGGGTATATTTGTGTTGAGCCGTGTGCCCGATCCTGAAAATTATGATACATACTTTTTAAAAATAGATAAAGTAAAATTCAAACGCAAGGTTGTTCCCGGAGATACTTTACTTTTGAAAATGGAGTTAATAAATCCGGTACGCAGGGGAATTTGCGAAATGAAAGCTTCTGCTTATGTGGGGAACCATTTAGTAACTGAAGGCGAATTAACAGCACAAGTTGTAAAAAGAAATATTGCATGAGTCAACCCTTAGCTTACGTTCATCCCCAGGCAAAAATTGCTGACAATGTTGTTGTTGAACCCTTTGCCTTTATATCTAAAAATGTTGAGATTGGTGAAGGTTCCTGGATAGGGCCAAACTCCACCATTATGCCGAATACCCGTATAGGAAAAAATTGCAGGATTTATCCGGGGGCTGTTATTGGTGCATCTCCGCAGGATCTTAAATTTGATGGTGAAGAAACAGAAGTTATTATTGGGAATAATACAGTTATAAGAGAATGTGTAACAATTCATCGTGGGACAAAATATGCTTATAAAACTATAGTTGGAAATAATTGTTTGCTCATGGCTTATGTTCATCTTGCGCATGATTGCAATGTTGGAAATAATGTAATTCTTGCAAACAGTGTTGGGCTTGCAGGGCATTGTGAAGTGGGCGATTGGGCAATATTGGAAGGCATGGTTGCTGTGCAGCAATTTATAAAAATAGGGCAGCATGCATTTATTGCCGGAGGATCATTGGTGAGAAAAGATGTTCCGCCTTTTGTGAAAGCAGCCCGTGAGCCTTTGAGTTATGTTGGGGTAAATTCAATTGGTTT
Source organism: Chitinophagales bacterium (assembly GCA_014380545.1). Lineage (GTDB taxonomy): Bacteria > Bacteroidota > Bacteroidia > Chitinophagales > BACL12 > JACMJP01. Next base: position 5,569 of record JACMJP010000201.1, read on the forward strand.
GAGAAGAAGAGGGTTTAGCGCAGAAAATATTCAGCATATTCAGGATATATACAGGATGATTTTTGTGCGGGGATATAATATTAGTAAAGCCCTAAGTCTTATTGAAGCAGATATGCCTACCTCTGATGAAAGAGATATGATCGTTACCTTTATCCGCAACAGCAAAGGCGGTGTAATGAAAAGTTTTCGCCAGAGTAACGAATGAAAATAACGCTCGAAAAAATTTCTAAAAGATTTAATTATGACAAGATATTTACTGATATCAACTTCATATTTATTTCCGGTGAATCGTATGCTGTTATTGGTCCAAACGGGTCAGGAAAATCAACACTGCTGAAAATATTATCTGGCAATTTAACTCCATCATCAGGAAAAATTTATTTTGAATTGGGTGGAAAAATGATACCACTTGAAAATATTTATAAACATGTTAGTTACGCTGCTCCTTATCTTGAACTCATAGAAGAATTTACATTAGATGAAATAATAAATTTTCATTTTAAATTGAAAAATTTCTTACCCGGAATTGAAATTCAGAAATTTAAAGACATCATTCATTTACCTGCACAGCAAAAAAAACAATTGAAATATTTTTCATCAGGAATGAAACAAAGAGTAAAACTTGCGCTTGCTGTTCTAAGTGATGCGCAAATTATTTTATTAGATGAACCAACTACTAATCTTGATGCTGCAAGTGTTGACTGGTATCTTTCAATCATTCAAAAATATACTGCTGATAAATTGCTTTTTATTGGCTCAAACCTTGAAAGGGAATATACTTTCTGCAATAAAATTCTGGATATAGTTGCTTATAAATGAGGAGTGTTTTGTACTAAAATTAATGTTGCAAACATAATTCCGGGCAATACTCTGCGTTCATTTAAGGAATTCAACAAATAAATGACAGCGCAATGTATGCAGCTATTGTCTATATTTGTAAATTAGAGTTCGATTTTAAATATGCGCAATTTTCTACAAAAATATTTTAGTGTTCTCATCTTCCTGGTTTCCTGCACATCTGTATTTGCGACACATAACAGGGCAGGAGAAATAACTTACACACATGTAGAAGGTTCTAATTTTAAATATGAGTTTGTAATTACAACATATACTGACCCTGAATCTCCCGCTGACAGGGATGCACTAGTGATTTTTTGGGGTGACGGTCCTGAAAGTTTTGATACATTACTTAGAGAAAGCCAGGTGATAATTACTGCATCAATCAAAAGAAATATTTATAAAGGTATACATGAATATGCAGCTCCAAATATTTATACAGTTTATATGCAGGACCCGAACAGGGTTGATCAAATTTTGAATATTGACGGTTCTGTAAATGTTCCCTTTTATCTTGAAACAACTTTAATAATTCCTGATCCGCTTTTATTTGGATATAACTCATCGCCTATCCTGAATGTGATGCCAATTGATTATGCAAATGTGGGCGAGATATTTACACATAATCCCGGCGCCGAAGATCCTGACGGTGATGCGTTAAGGTATTCACTTATCCCGCCAAGGCAAGATCCGATAAATGATGTTCCCGGATATGAGTATCCCGATGAAGTAGAAACAACTCCTCCTTGTGATGACATATTTACAATTGATTCATTAAATGGAGATATAGTTTGGGATGTTCCGTGTAAACCGGGCATATATGTAATATGTATTCAAATTGTTGAGTTCAGGGATGGCGATACAATTGGCATTATAAACAGGGATATGCAAATAGAAGTATTGGATAACCCGAATCATGCGCCTGAAATTGCGGCTGTAAATGATACTTGTGTTTTTGCGGGTGATGAATTAATTATTCTTGTTAATGCAAGTGATCCTGATATTTCACAGGAATTAACTTTAACTGCAACAGGAGGACCTTTTGTTGTTCCTGTATCTCAGGCAGATTTTTTTTCTGATCCTGCTGAGGCTTTTGTAACCGGAACATTTAGTTGGGAAACTGTATGCGAACATGTGCGCAATGAATTTTATACTGTTGTATTTAAAGTTGAAGATGACTATGGCATTGGAGTAAATGAATTTCATTTAACTGACCAGGAAAGCTGGCTGATTTATGTAATTGCTCCGCCTGTTGATAGTGTACAGGCAATACCTCTGGCAAACCAAATTAAAGTAACCTGGGATGATCCTTATGTGTGTGCAGGCACAGAAAATTTTCTTGGGTTCTCTGTGTGGAGAAAAATAGAATGTGATACACTTGAATTTGATATTTGCGACAGAGGTTTATCAGGATATGGTTATGATTCAATTGCATTTGTAGAAAATGCTTATGAGTATATTGATAATAGTGTTTCGCACGGTCAGGTTTATTCTTACAGAATTATTGCGGAGTTTGGTGAACACAGTGAATTGGCACCGCAATTTGTTTATAATCAAACACAAAGTTTTCCATCCGGCAATGCCTGTGCTGAATTAAAAAGAGATGTTCCAATTATTAATCATATTAGTGTTACTTCAACGGATGTTGCTGCAGGAACAATGTATATTCAGTGGTACCCGCCGCTTCCAATTGAATTAGATACAATTCAGAATCCGGGTCCTTATCAATATATTTTAAAGCGATATGAAAATAGAGATGCAACCGGAACATCATCAGTTGATATTGCAACATTTAATTCAGAAACATTTACAGGATTAACTGATACAAGTTTTAATGATGTTCTATTAAATACACTTGAAATTCAGTATAGTTATGTAATTGATTTTTATACAGGCGATGGATTACTCGGTGCATCAGAATCTGCTTCATCCGTTTATTTAAATTCATCACCTGCTGACAACAGATCAATATTAACATGGGATTTTAACGTTCCATGGAGCAATTTTGAATATGTTGTATATAAAGAAATTCCAACAGGTTCAGGAATTTTCGAAATATTGGATACTATTGATGTGCAGAATTATACAGATGATAGTTTAGCGAATGGTGTTGAAGTATGTTATAAAGTGGAAAGCATTGGAAGATTTACTGCTTCTACATTACCGGCAGATACACTGATGAATTTTTCGCAAATTAAATGTGAAGTACCAATTGATGTTGAGCCGCCTTGCGCTCCGGTATTAATTGTTTCTAATATTTGCGAAACTGATGATATAATTGTTGACCCTGATGAATTAAAAAATGAATTGATCTGGACAAATCCTAATAGCAGTTGTGCAGATGATGTAATTAAATACTACATCTATTATACGGCAACCAATAATGGACAATTAGTTTTATTAGATAGTATTTTAAATGGTGATGATACAACTTTTACACATGATAATTTACTTTCACTTGCAGGATGTTATTACATAACTGCTGTTGATTCATTTAATAATGCAAGTGTTTCAAGTAATTTAGTATGCGTTGATAATTGTGCCGATTATAATTTACCGAATGTTTTCACTCCTAATAATGACGGATCTAATGACCTCTACACCCCAATTCTTCCTTACAGATTTATTGATCGGGTTGATATGAAAATATATAACCGTTGGGGTGGTTTGGTATTTACTGCTAGTGACCCAATGCTGAATTGGAATGGAACAGAAATGAATACAGGAAAGGCATTACCTGAAGGAGTGTATTATTATGTCTGTACCATTTATACAGTTACAGTAAATGGAGTTGAGCAGGATCCAAGACCATTAAAAGGATATATTCATTTGATACGCTCAGAAAAAACGCAGTAAAAATATTCTGCTAACTTCGCTGCATGTTCACAGGTATTATTGAAACATTTGGAACTGTTGTTCATTTGCAACAGGAAAATTCTAATTTACATATCACCATTCAATCTTCCATTACTTCAGAATTAAAAATTGATCAGAGTATCTCACATAATGGTGTTTGTTTAACTGTTGTTGCAATTAATAATGATACATATAGCGTAACGGCAGTTGATGAAACATTGCAAAAAAGTAATTTAAGGAAACTAAAAATTCGTGACGCAATTAATTTAGAACGCTGCTTAAAAATAGGAGACAGGCTCGACGGACATATTGTACAAGGGCATGTTGATTTAACTGTGCAATTAATAAATATTGAAGATAAAAACGGCAGTTATTTCTTTACATTTTCATTTGATAAAAATTATGCGAAATATATTGTTGAGAAGGGAAGTATTTGTGTGAATGGGATAAGTTTAACTATAGTTCATGCAAAAGAAAATGAATTTAGTGTTGCAATAATTCCTTATACATGGGAAAATACAAATTTGAAACAATTAAAAATTTATGATGATGTAAATCTTGAATTTGATGTAATTGGAAAATATGTTGAAAGAATGATGAAGCAATGACTTCTTTTTTTTAAAATTACTTTTAAAAAACAATTTTTTTGTAAAAATATCTTCTCCATTTTTAAGCTTTCATAAGTATATATTTCTGTAATTTTAAATCAGGCAACAAAATCGGAATAATTATAAAACTTTAATTCTTGAAGAAAGTAACAGAGATGAAACAATGAGAATATCGAACTGTATAAATATAAGCCTTTTGTTTTTTGGGCAAAAGTTGTAAGTTTTACTAACACTTTGGAGTTGATTATCAAGATAATGTCATAAAAATCTGATGCAAGTATAACGGTTAATAACCTATTTGGTTAGATGGTGATGAATAATTACCTTTATAGAAATTTGACGAACCAAAAAATAAACGCTTATGAAAAAAATGATACGCATTACTTCTTTTGCATGCCTTCTCACATTTCTTTTCATCTCAAACAATGCATTTACGCAGGCCGTAACGCCTAAGGCTAAGTTTGACCCTAATTTAGTGATTGAACTCGACCCTTCGGCTACTCTGTCCGCCATTTACGAAATTGATATTACAGCAATGTCCTTTAAGGATGAAAATGCTGCTAAAATATTTTTCAGAACTATGACCGATAACCTTGTAAATGTTGACCTGAATTATGCAGAAAAGAAAGCAATGCTAAATTTGCATACTCAATACAAGGAAGCATGGACAATAGCCGAATGGAATGATTACTTGTATAAAAATGCTGAAAGATACCGCCTCGCTTATAACAGGGTAAACGCAGAGTAATTTAATTTAAAAAATTTTAGGGGGTATAGGGTATGAAATCGTTTGTTCGGTTTTATGGTTTGATTACAATGCTGATAGTATATCAGTATGCTTCAGCTCAAATAGTAGGGTCTAATGTTTACCTCAAGGGCAATTTTGTAGAGATCGGTGTTAACCAATGTGGCGCTTATGGCTCTGATGAATCACCCCCAGCGGAGTATCACCCTACCGAAGCAGGTTTAGGATTTGTTGCTGATGGTGATCTGGATGGTTGGGACGAAGGTGACCCTGAATATTGCGGTGATTATTTTGTTCCGGGTTCCCCCGTAGAGGGATGGCAGATACAGGTTGGCAGTGATGTCTACACAAATACAGATCAATATTGTTCTCCTGCAATGGTTCCGGGTGATGTCATTTCTTATGATTATTCAGGCGGAACTTATACTGCGGTTTGGGAAGGGGATGTTCCTGACTATGATCTCACATTAACACAAACAACCATTTTAAAAGAAGACAAAGTTTACTTTGTTACAATGATACAGCTTTGCAATGATGGCCTTACAGATATTGAGGAAGTATATTATAACAGAAATGTGGACCCTGATAATGATCAACCCTGGTCAGGGGATTTTACAACAGATAATATAATAGTTTCTCAGCCCAATGATACTAATTGCACAGCATTAGTTACCTCTGAAGGGTTAACCTATGGCTGTTTTCTCGGAATGGGTGCAAAGAATCCTAATGCAAGAGTGAGTTATGGAAATTTTAGCACCACAGCAGGGTCACCTGAAAATGTTTATGAAGGGACAGGAGGATATTCTTCATCAGGTTCAAGTGTAGGAGACATAGCAAATTCAATTGCTTTTTATATCCCGATTATCACTGCGGGTTCATGTGAAACTGTAACTTTTGCATATATCCTCGACCCGGCAGATCTTGATGAGGCGTTAGATGCAACACTTGATTATAACCTCACGGTAAATGATGAATTTATTTTATCAGGAGATACAATTTATAGCTGTGAGCCTGGTGTTCCTATAACAATTGAAATCGAAGGCGGTGAAGATTATTTCTGGACATGGACACCTTCTGAAATTTTAGATACCGATACAGGATTTGTTGTAAATGCAGTAATTGATGAAACTACTACAATATCAGCAACAGGTATTGGAGGAATTTGCGGGGAAGCTACTTCTGAAATAACAATTTTGATTGACAACTCTGAATATGCTGATGCTGGCGCTGACCAGTCTTTTTGTTATGGACTTTCTACAGTTTTAAATGCTGATGGTGGTGAACATGAGGATTTATTTTCATGGACTCCATCAACTGGATTGAGCGATCCAAATATTTCCAATCCAATAGCTTCCCCTCTTGAAACAACAACTTATACGCTTACTACCACAACAATATACGGATGCCCTGAAACAGATGAAATAACGATAACAGTTAACCCATTACCAACAATAGATGCGGGCGATGACGGCCAATTCTGCATTGACGGAGAATACCAATTGGGAGCAACAGGCGCAGTAACTTATGTATGGTCACCTGCAGATGGTTTAAATAAC
>JACMJP010000202.1 GCA_014380545.1 Chitinophagales bacterium
AATAAATATTGTTTACTATTTGAAACAAAAAGAAATAATAACAGCTGCAATTAAAGATACTTCAGGTTTTGTTATTACAACATTAACAGACACAGCAGAATCCGGAATTAATTATTTAAAATATGATCTGAGTATAAATGAAACTGCTGTGACAACAATAAATCAAAAATTAAAATCATCAGGTTCAAAAACAGAAACTAAAAAAGCCGATGATAAAAAGTATTATTTAATTCCCGGAAAATATTTTATTGAAATAAGAGCTGAAGGAACTTTAAGAGCCGAAAAAGAATTCCTCATTGAAGAAAAAAAATAAATCATGGACATTGAGCATTTAAAATTTCCTATCGGAAAATATAAAATTCCGGAAGTGTATTCAGAGCAATTAATAAATGACTGGATACAGGAAACGGAAAATTACCCTGCATTATTAAAGACTACAGTAAACGGAATAACTGAACAGCAATTAGAAACTCCCTACCGCCCCGAAGGATGGACGGCAAGACAGGTTATTCATCATATAGCAGACAGCCATATGAATGCATATATCAGGTTTAAATTATCATTAACAGAAAGTAACCCTATTATTAAACCTTATATGGAAAATAAATGGGCTTTGTTAGATGACAATGCAGTTGACATTAATGTTTCCCTTCAAATAACTGAATTAATTTATAAAAGATGGGTGCCTATTTTAAGGTCTATGCGTATGGAAGGTTTTGACAGAACATATATACACCCCGAGCATAATAAACAATTCACTTTAAAGTATGCATTAGGTTTGTATGCATGGCATAGCAAGCATCATCTTGCGCATATTAAAAATTGTATGTCTAATAAAAACAATTAGAATCCTACGAATGGGCATTTTTTTGTAACCCTTATCAACATGCAAAATTTGATAATGAAGAATTAGCTATTTAGATTTGGTCATCTTAACTAAATTTATCGCTTATGGTATTAACTCTACTTACTTCCAACTATCCGCCATTGCACAAAGATGTTTTGATAAAGCTTAAATTAGAGTTTGTATATCAGGAATTTGATGAATGAGGTATCTCCGTGAAGAAAAAATGCTGATGTGATATGGTTCAACCGTATACTTAACAGCATCAATTTTTTTCAAACTCAAAATCAAATTTTATATGCAAAAATCTCGGGCTGCGGTATTCATTATTTTAATAATCTCAACGCAATTTGCTGTTGCACAAATTGTAGGATCAAATGTTTTCCTAAAGGGAAACTATGTAGAAATCGGAGTTAACCAATGCGGTGCATATGGCACACCCGTTCTTCCTCCAACAGGATATCACCCCTCTGCATTTTTATACGGATTAGGTTTTGTTGCTGATAGCGATTTGGATGGTTGGACTACAGGAACTCCCCAGTATTGTGGTGATTATTTTATTCCGGGTTCACCTGTTGAAGGATGGGGTTTTCAGATTGGAGCAGCTACAATTAAATATAATACCGATCAAGGTTGTTACCCATACGACATTCCGGGTTCTATCACAGGGTATTCTTATTCAGCGGGTGAATATATTGCAACATGGGAAGGCGATTTTACAACGGTGTCAAGAGACTTACACTTTACCCAAGAGACCATACTAAATGAAGATGAAACATATTTTCTTACGAGAGTTACGATTTGTAATAACCATGCAAATGATGTTAATGATTTTTATTACATGCGCAATGTTGACCCCGATCAGGACCAACCCTGGAGTGGTGATTTTACAACCTACAATGAAGTTATCTATCAGCAGCCTACTGACGGGCAGGCATTGATAACTTCTGAAGGTTTAACGTATGGTTGTTTTCTTGGAACAGGTTCTAAAGTAACTAATTCAAGGGTCACATACGGAAATTTTTGGACGAATACATACGGAGCAAAAGCAGTGTATGACGGCACTTCCTATTATTATCAATCAGGTTCTCAAACAGGAGATATTGCAAATTCAATTGCATTTTATTATGCCTCCATTCCCTCAGAAGAATGTGTCTGTTTATCGTTTGCATATATTCTGGATGTTGATGATCTTGATGAAGCGTTAGATGCAACGTTACCAGTTGCATTTTTAGGTGGTGGAATTCCTTATGCAACAGGTGATACCATTTATGTTACAGCAGGTGAGCCGATAGATCTTGTCGTTGCAGGTTTGGATGGATATACTTACACATGGACACCACCAACAGGATTAAGTAGCACAACGGGAACAACAGTTACAGCCACAGTATCAACTATCACAACATATTCGGTTACAGGCTCAGGGCCAAACTGCGGTGATTTGTACGGAACAATTACTCTTATTCCTACTCTCCTTTTACCTGTTGAATTAGTTTCATTTTCCGGCCAATACGATGAAACCTCAGTTGAATTGAAATGGGAAACCGCATCAGAAAATAATACTGATAAGTTTGTTATTGAAAAAAGTTTCGATTGCGAAAAATTTATACCGCTTGTTGAAATACCAGCATCAGGGTTTAGTAACAATAGTATTAATTATGGTTATTCTGATGAAGAAATATATGAGGATTTATACTATTACAGATTGAAAGCAATTGACTTGAATAACAGTACGAAATATTCAGATATTATTTCTGTAGAATGCAAAACATTGCATCAGAATTTTGAAATTATTTCCGCATCGCTTAAAAATAATATCCTTTCTCTTTCTTTTAATGTATTACATGAAGGCGAATATGCACTTGAATTATATGATATGAACGCACAAAATATTCTATATCAAAATATAGAGAGTAATAAGGGAATACAAAATTTATATATTCCCACTGAGAATATACTTATCGGAAAATATTATCTTATCACCATCACTGATAAATTGAGTAAAAAACAAACGGCAAAGAAAATAATAAGTAAATAGAGCATGAATTAAGTACTATAATAAGCCCTGATAATAAACCGCCGAATATTCTCAAAGAAGTTGGGGAATGAGTTAATCAGGATGAGGTTTGTATGTCATAATCAAAAAACAAACATTCCTTTAAAAATATCTATACATTGTGAAAAACTGTTTGGTATGTACAGAACACCCAACATTTAAATATCCATCCATATAACCCATAAGGGCGAAAAATAAATCTCATAGTAAAAAGGTAATTTATTTTTATTCTCAGCCACTCTGCGAACGCAAATCAATAAATGCAAGTAATCTAATTCTTTACGAAGGTTTTTTTCAGCTTATAAATAATATGTACTGGCTTCTTGTATTACTAATGGTTTTTCATTTGTAGTTTCATTCATTAAATAATACAAACCATAATTTTCTATAATATCTTCCAGTTTTGTGTATGCAACTATATCAATCTGACACTAAGTATTTTGTTTTTATCATAGGCCACATATTTTTTCACAGCAAGCATACATTTTTAATCTATAATATTTTTTTCCCCGATGTCTTCCATATCATCGAGTTCAAGTTCAAGTGCTTTTGTGCTGCGCATAATTTCAATTAATGAAGTTATAAGGCTTATTGCAAAAAATAAAATAGAAATGGCGAACATGGCATTAGCTGCTTTTATCTCTTCAATAAAAATAAGATACATACAAATAATGGCAAGCAGAAAACTGATAACACCAAATAATTGCATTCTTCTTACAAGTTTAATCCTGTATTGCAGGTTTTTTATTTGAAGCTGCAAATTTTTTTTGTTAGTTTTATTTTTCTGATACTCATCATGTAATTTTCTTACAACTCCGCTTAATGTCATAAAGCGATTTGTATAAGCAAGCATCACCAAGCTAATTGCAGGAAAGAGCAGGGCAGGGGTGTTAATTGTAATGTCCATGATATGAAATATTAAAAAGTAATAACAGCACATTTATTTCCCCGTTTCCAAAACATGAAGCATAAAGGCATACGTAAGTGCAATTTCCTTCAGGCTTTCAAATCTTCCTGAGTTTCCTCCGTGCCCGGCATCCATATTTATTTTAAAAAGTAAAAGATTATCATCGGTTTTCATGTACCGTAACTTCGCAACCCATTTTGCAGGTTCAAAGTATTGCACCTGGCTATCGTTTAATCCTGTTGTTACCAATAAATTTGGATAATCTTTTTTCTCTATATTATCATAAGGTGAATAAGAATACATGTAATCATATTGTTCTTTTATTTTCGGATTGCCCCATTCCAGCCATTCAAAAGATGTAAGAGGAATTGTTTCATCCTCCATAGTAGTCATTACATCCACAAAGGGTACGTCTGCAATAATTCCCCGATAAAGATCAGGGCGCATATTTGTAATTGCTCCCATTAATAATCCGCCTGCACTGCCACCGTTCGCAAATAATTTATTTTTTGCAACATACTTATTTTGAATTAAATATTCACTGCAATCAATAAAATCATTAAATGTATTTTTTTTGCGCAGCATTTTTCCATCATCATACCATGCACCTCCCATATCATATCCACCCCTTATATGTGTATTAGCATACACAAATCCTCTGTCTAATAAACTTAAAATATTACTGTCGAAATAATCTTCATTACTGGAACCGTATGCTCCATATCCGTAAATAAATCCAGGGCTTGTACCGTCTTTTTTAAACATATTTCTTTTATATACCACAGCCATCGGAATTTTTTTTCCATCTCTTGCTATTACCATTATTCTTTCCGTGGCATATAAATCTTTATCATAACCGCTTGGTATTTCTTCCTGTTTTAATAATTTTCTTTCTTTTGTTGCTGCATTATATTCATATGTTGAATAAGGAGTGGTGAGCGATGAATATCCAAAACGGATATTGTTTGTACTGTATTCAGGATTATATCCGAGTGATGCATAATAAGCAGGTTCTTCAAATTCAACATAACCTGCTCTTTCATCTATTGCAATAATTCTTATTCTTGTTAATCCTTCAGCAGTTTCTTCTGCAACCATAAATCCGTTAAAGAACTGCACATTGCTTAGAAAGGAGTTTTCACGGTGCGGAATAATATCTTTCCAGTTTTCTTTTGCCGGGTTTTTTATAGGCGCTTCCACAAGGCGATAATTTTTTGCATTATAATTTGTTCTGATAAGAAATTTATCACCTTCTGCATGGTCAGCAGAATAAGACATATCAGTAATTAAAGGTTGTATCAATGTAAATTTTGAAGGATCTTGCGCTTCAGTGTAATAAATTGCCTCAGCATCAGTTCTTCCTGAATAGGCGAAAATATATTTTTTACTTCTTGAAGTATAAACATAAACGTCCAGAGTTTCATCATTTTCCTGGAATAATAAAATATCCTTATTTTGTTTTTCGCCTAACACATGTTTATATATCTGGTAAACTCTTAATGTTTCTTTATCAGGCACTGCATAAACAAGTGCCCTGCTGTCTGATGTCCATTCGCAACCGTTTCTTGTATCCTCAATTTTATCAGAGAGCATTTCACCGGTAAGAAGGTTTTTTATTTTAATTGTATAAAAATTTCTTCCTTTCACATCCATTATAATACATGCCAGTGTTTCATCAGGGCTTACATTAATATAAAAGTTTAAATAATTTTCACCTTTTGCAAGTTCATTACCATCAGCAATTATTTCTTCAGCTGCATCTAAGCTACTTTTTTTGCGACAGTAAATTGCGTAATCGACACCGGAAATATATCGTGTATAGTAATAATAATTTCCTTCCTTATATGGCACTGAACTTTCATCTTCTTTTATTCTTCATTTCATTTCGCTGAATAAAACA
>JACMJP010000203.1 GCA_014380545.1 Chitinophagales bacterium
CCCTCAGCATATCTCCTCCCCCGCAACCCAGATCCATAATCACTAAAACTCTGTCAGGCCATTTTATCTTATTTAATGCATTTAAAATAACATGATATCCACCCAGCTTTTTATTTATGATTTCTAATTCTCTTAATGCCTGATGAATTTCCTTTTCCTCAACACCAGGTTGATCCATTTTTTCAGGCAAATAACTTCTTACGGATAGGTCAGGCATACAATTTATTATTCAATTTCCAATATCATTGCTTCCATGCTTAGCCCGGGACCAAACGCACATCCCAATATTCTTTTCCCAATGTCATTAGCTGTTAACTTATTAAAATATTCCTGTAACACAAATAATATGGTTACTGAACTCATGTTGCCATACTCATTTAGTATTTTATATGAAATCTCATTTTGTCCTTTGGAAATTTGTAAAGCATTTTCACATGCTTCCAATATTTTTATTCCGCCGGGATGCAATGCATAAAAATCTATATCATTTTTATCGAGATCATTTATCATAAATAATTTATCAATAAGCTCCTGAATTTTATTTTTGATAAGGTCAGGAACATAAGCACTTAGTCTTATATCAAAACCAAAATCGCCGATGCGCCATACCATTTCACCTTTACCAGCAGGATCAAATTCTGAATAAAATGATCTTAAATTCAATTTAACGTTATCACTATCTTGAAGATCCTTTCTTGAAATAATTGCTGCTGCTGCACCATCTGCAAACAATGCATTAGCAAGCATCTGGTCATCTCCATCACTTTTTTGATAATGCAAAGTACATAATTCAACACCTGCTATTAATATAATTGCGTTACTGTTGGTTAACGAAATATAATTCGCAACTTTCAATGCATTTACTGCAGCCTGACATCCCATAAAATTGATGCATGTTCTTTCTACATTTCTTGATAACCCTAAACGTTCTATTAATTGTATATCAATTCCGGGAGCAGACATTCCTGTGCAACTAAAAGTTATTACATGTGATATCTGTGAATAAGATAATGCAGGAATATTTTCGAGACAATTTAGCACAGCCTCTTCACATAATTCAATCGCATATTTTTCATACATATCCATTCTTACAGAAACTGCAGTAGCAGGATGATTATTAGAAGGATAAAACAAAATATTATCCTCCTGCTCCTTTCGTCCAAATTCTTCCAGAACGCTGTAACGATATTTTATACCGCTGCGATGATAGATCATGCGCATTTTTAATTTTTCTTCTCTTGTTAATCCATTTGCAGATTCGAGAATGGAATAGTGCAGAACCTGTGAAATCTTATTAACAGGAACTGCAGTACCTATAGATTGAATTGAAGGAGTTTTATTCAAGATATACTTTTATATTTGAATGACAAAATAATACCATCCAGACTTTGGAAACGTTTAAAAATAAAACATTTATAATTAACAGGGACACTTTGCTGCATCTGCGCCTCCCTTTTTCTTATTTTCTTTTTCCGATATATTGTTTTGGTATCAGCCAAACTGATAGTATAAACTGGTTTAACAGCATTATGGTTTTTATTGTGTTACATTTTTTTATCTATCCGGGGAGTAATGTCTACAATAGTTTTATGGACGAAGATACCGGGAGTATTGGTGTTTTGAAAAACCCGCCTCCGGTTACCCGTAAACTATATTACGCCAGTATTATTTGCGACAGCGTTGGCCTTCTGCTTTGTGTTCTTATAGGTTGGGAGATGTTCCTGCTTATGATTCTTTATATAGCTGCATCAAAGATATACAGTTGGAAGAGGACAAGAATAAAAAAGTATGCGTATGGCGGATGGGCGTTGGTTATTTTATTCCAGGGAGCATATACTTTCTTACTGGTGCATATGAGTGCAGAAAATAATTTTTCACTTGATTGGTTTACTTCAAAAAACATTTTCTGCATGCTATTGGCAACTTTATTAATCGGTGGCTATTATCCCCTTACTCAAATTTATCAACATACAGAGGATAAGTTACGGGGTGATATAACGATAAGTTACCGGCTTGGGATTTATGGTACTTTTATTTTTACAGGGATATTGTTTTTATTAGCATGTGCGGTAGCATTCTATTATTTTACAAACTGGTATTACTTTAAACAATTCATTCTTTTTATGGCATGCCTCTTCCCTGTTATTCTGTATTATTTTTATTGGTTCGCCAAAACCCTGAATGATAAAAAGCATGCTGATTTTTCGCACACCATGCGGATGACTTTCATTTCTTCCACATGTATGATAATCTGTTTTATAATTTTATTTTTTTTGAATCATAAATAAAATGTATTCATGTTTCAACTGTTGATATAAAATAAAATATTAATCATGATGAGGCATTCTCTTAAATTAGCTATTATTACATTTTTTAATTAATGTTTGTTAATTATTACATTCCTTTAACAATGTGTTTTTATTTTGCATCAGATAATGAAGTATACCCTGCATATATTTTTTAATAAAAACCGGAAATACTTCCTTCTTTGTCTGATCACTATTATCTCATTTACGGGCTTTGCAATATCTTCTAAAGGAGAAACAGTTTTTGATGTTTCTTATGGCGACCCGACACCACAGGGAGATTTTGTAAAACTTACAATACCATTGCGCCGGGTACAAAATCTTTTTTTAATAGAAGCCCGTATTGATACTCTTGTTGGAAATTTTATCCTTGATACAGGAGCTCCGCATTTAGTATTGAATAAAACATATTTCAGAAAAGGGAAACTTGCAGAGGGTACGACATTTTATGGAATAACAGGAGGCGGAAACCAGGTATTCAAAACATGGGTGGATTCTCTTATTATACAAGACATGTATTTTACGGAAATTGATGCTGACCTAGTAAATCTGGGGCATATTGAAGATGCAAGAGGAGTGAAAATATTGGGTTTGCTCGGAGCGGATCTTTTTTTGAACCTGGAAATGGAAATTGATCTGCAAAACAATGTACTGTATCTCTATAAAATTGACGCAATAGGCAACCGGATATTTACAGAAGCAGACACAAATAAAACAGTGGCTGATCTGCAAATACCTATTCAGATTGAAAATAATATTTTATTTATAAATGCTGCTGCAGGAAATAAAAAATTACGCTTTTGTTTAGATACGGGTGCTGAAACAAATGTGCTCAGTAATACTGTAAGTAATAAAGTGCTTGCACATTTTTCGCTTACAAACCGCATTGCCCTGAGTGGATCCGGAAATCCGAATATTAGCGTACTGAACGGTAAGTTAGATGAAGTAATTATTGGTGATCAGCCTTTTTATAATATGCCTTTTGTTTTAACGAACCTCAGCTACCTGCAAACTGTTTATGATACCACTATTAACGGAGTGCTCGGTTATGATTTTATCGCAAGAGGCAGAGTGATCATAAATTTTAAACAACAAATATTATTGATGTATTTTTATAAGGGATGAAGGTTTTTTTCACATATCGTATTGCAATATTTTTTCTTATTTATTTCATTCAAATAAATATTTTCGCCCAGGCACCCCCTGATGTAGTACAGGTTGAAGATGGAAAGGTGATTATAAAAATTGATAAGCGGAATAAAAAAGAATATCAGAACCTGCTGCTATATTTCGGTTTAAATGAAGACAGCCTTTTTAATTATGGTAATATAGGCCTCCTTGCAAAAGAAGGATGGGTATTGCAACGGCTTGACAAACATGTAGCAGAAATTGCATTAACATTAAGTGAAGATATAAACACAATTAATTGGGGGAATGAGCCTATCTTTTTTGACATGCATCCTGCCGGTACACCAGGATACCCTGTTCCTGTTTTATATGGTTATAATAATTTTAAAACTGATTCCTCTGTCTTTGAAAATAATAAAAATGAAACCGTTTTTATTTTAAATGGAAATACGAATGCAGAAAAAGTATATCTGAGCGGTAATTTTAATAACTGGAGCACCATGTCTACGCCTATGCAAAAAACAGATAAAGGATGGACGGCTAACTTAAACTTAAAACCCGGAAAATATTTTTATAAATTTATTATTGATGGGAAATGGATATATGACCCACATAATAACTTAAAAGAACCGGATGGTCATGATAGTTTCAACAGTACTTATTTTAAATACAATTATACTTTCCGCTTAAAAGGTTATACTGATAAAAAAAATGTTACCCTCACAGGAAGTTTTAATAAC
>JACMJP010000204.1 GCA_014380545.1 Chitinophagales bacterium
AGAGATTGATTCCCAAAATTTACAATTTTTAATAATTGTATAGGTTGTTGACATTTTAAAGCAACCAAAACAATAATTAAAACTTGTAAATTAGGCGAATCACTCTCTCCTAATTTACAAGTTTTAATTATTGTATAGGGTGTTGACATTTTAAAGCAACCAAAACTATTGGTGGTTTTTACTTTATAATTTCCTGATGTTGTTGCAAAATAAATATTACTTGTGGCGCCTGCTAATGCAGTTGCTCCTTTATACCACTGAAATGTAAAACCTACACCGTTTCCTGTTTTTAATTTTATAGAAGTATCAAAACAAAGGTCATTTGTTGCATCTATATTAGTTATCGTTGCATTTGGTTTATTATAAACAGTTACAGATGTTTCATCAGATATATCATTACAGGATCCTGGAATAGTAATAAGCACACTATAATTTCCTGTTTTAGTTGCAGTATAACTTGAAGATGTTGCACCAGATATATTCACACCATTTTTCTTCCATTGATAAGAAAAACCCACACCTGTATTTGCATTTAAAATACCACTTTCGCCTTTGCAGAACGAAGTGGCCGAAGCAGGAGTTATAGTAGCAATGATAAGCCCTTCATCTATATTGCCATCACAGTTATCGTCAATTGTATTGCAAGATTCTAAAGCTAAGGGGTTTATTGCATTATTACTATCATCGCAATCTGATGAATTATTTGTATATCCTATAGGCATGTTGCAGGCAGTTGTAAATGTGTCAGGCGTTCCATAACCATCATTATCAATGTCAGCATAATAAGTTGCGGGCAATTCGCAAAAATTTATTTTAGTAATGAATCCGTCGTCTCCTCCAGCACTCGTGTATGTACTATCACCAAAAGCAACACTTCCTGAAAATGTGCCACATATCAACATGCTCTCTGGAGAAATTAATTTTCTGTCATAAATTGTTGCTGAAAGTGGAAATGTAATTTGCATTCCACTTAATATATTGCCAGATAAATCTAACCTTGCTACATAAATATTTTGGTCGGGGGTAACTGTGAGAATATCAGTTCCAAGCGTCATTTCCTCTGTGTATCTTCCCGTAATTAATACTTTATTACCATCTTCATCAACTAACAGGTTCATCGCAAAGTGGTATGCATTACTATCAAGATTTATAGCCCATTCATAATTACCTGCTGCATTTATTTTGGCAACAAAAGAATTGTTTTCTGTTAATTCAGCATAAAGTTTTATACCGTCAAGGTCGATGGAATCGCTGTTGAAATATCCCGATATATATAAATTCCCGTCAGCATCTGTAGCTGCGCTTTGTAGCCATTCGTCATGATTACCCCCGATTTTTTTAACCCATTTGTATATTCCTGCCCCATCTAATTTTGCAACATAAATATCCTGCCCGCCGGAATTTGTCAGCGTTGTTCCGCCCACAGTAATAGCACTTGTATATGCTCCTTTTATATAAAGATTATTTGCCGGATCAATATATAATGGTACTACATCTGTAGTTGTAAATGCCTTTGTCCAGGAAGTGCCGCCTGAATTCTTCTTTGTTAGCGTATGATACTGAATATAGGTAAATCCTGAAGGAAATTCCCTGTTATCAATATATGCCACATCTCCTGCTTCATTACATATAACTGGTGCAATTGAATTCAAGAATGAGTTCCCGCTAAAAACTTTTGTAGCCGATGTAAAATTCCCTAATGAATCTAATGTCGTATAATAACTTGAATTACCGAAGCCAGCACCAGCAGTGAGTGTATACGGCGGCAAAGAGCTTGAACCTATAAACCATCCACCAGAATATACTTTTTTATTTGAATCCACAGCAATTGAACCGTTTTCTGAATTTGTTATGTGTCTTAACCATTTTCGTTCACCCGCATCATTTATCTTAAACAAAACCGTTGAGCTTGCGCTTGTTGCAACATCAAAGGTCGTATCCAAAAAAGTTTGTATTCCGCCTCCGTCAGTAGCTCCATAAATGTTTCCATCATTATCTGTAGCAATCTCCCAAATGTATTCAGCAAAGTATGTACTCGAAAGCTGTTTTGTCCATTCAAAAGAGAAACTTTGTGAGAAGCAGGGTATAGAAAAAATGATGAATAAATAAAATTGTATGAGTTTTTTCATAATGGAGTGGTTAAATATTTATTCAGGGATAATTATAAGAATTTCCGGTCATCAAAAGTAACATACAAAATATATCCTTCAAAATAAATTTTGAGTTCATTCTTTCGCCTTTGTTGGTCTCTTGACCAACAAACAACTTTACCCGCCACATCTCCACTGACCTCAAATTATCGACGTAGAATTTTTAAAACTGTTTTGCAGCGCAGGCATTTTTTGCAGTAAGAAATGCAGAAGTGAAGCGCAGCGTAGCGGCTGTAGCCTGTCCTGATGAAAGAAGGATTGAATTGCAGAAAACAGTTTTATTAAAATTCAAGGAGAGAATTTGCAGTCTTGAACTTTTCGTTCTTTTGGTTCAAGCCAAAAGAACAATGATAAAATATTTTATTTCTTATTTTTAAAATATGTGTTTGTCACTTTTTTCCTTGATGAAAAAAGTAACCAAAAAAATCAAGAAAAAAAGATGCTGCTTTCGCACAATGCCTGCGCTCGCCAGCCTTTTTTTCAGGCTCCTGCGCTTTGCGGATGGCTGACGCATGATGTCAAATGATTCACAATTCATTTCCAAAGGCCAGTAATCAGTTTCTAGTTACCAAGAGAAAAGCCCGTGCTTCAAACATTATTATAATCCACTAATTATCTTTGCTCACTTTTTTAAAAATGATCTGGCGAAACATAGCGAAAATAATATTGCGCAACCGGCTTGTGTTTCTTATAGCATGGATACTGCTTACGGCGTTCA
>JACMJP010000205.1 GCA_014380545.1 Chitinophagales bacterium
AAAAACATCATCAAGCAATAATATTGGTTTCTTTTGTGTTGTGTTGTACATCATTTTCGCCAATACCAATTTCAATGCAATAAGAAAAGATTTTATTTGCCCCTGACTTCCACTTTCCTTTAATGCAAAACTATCAACAGAAAACTTCAGGTCATCTTTATGAATACCAAAAGTAGTGCGCTGGCTTTCTGCATCCTGTTTTTTTGAATGCAATAGTAAATTTAAGTGATCATGTTCTGTTAATTGCGATTCATATTTAAGATCGGGATGCTCAGCATCTGAACTGAATAATTTATACAACGTAATAAAATCAGCCTTGAAGTCATCAATAAATTTTTTCCTCCTCGCATAAATTTTATTTCCTCTTTCCGCCAATTGGTTATTTAATACATTCATCAGGGTATCATCATTTCTCCCGTTCAAATAAAATTGTTTCAGCAAACTGTTGCGTTGAGCCAATATTTTATTATATTCAATTACAAATCTTAAATATGCATGATCAATCTGCGCAATTGCCGCATCAATAAATCTTCTTCTCTCCTCACTTCCGCCGTTTATTATTTCAATATCACCCGGCGCAATCATTACAACAGGAATTAATCCAACATGCTCACTCAGCTTATCATATAAAAGATCATTCTTAAAAAATTCCTTTTTCTTATCCTTTTGATATTTGCAGGTGATAGAAAAATTTTCTTCCCCAGAATCAAAGTCTCCATCAAGCCTGAAAAAATTTTCTTTATGATGTACAATTACATCATCCTGGCGGGTGAAATAACTTTTGCAAATACACAAATAATGAACAGCATCTATCAGGTTTGTTTTACCTGCCCCATTGTCACCATTTATTAGTATAAAAGGATGGTCAAATACAATCTCAATGTTCCTGTAATTTTTGTAATTCAACAGCTTCAGTTTCTTCAAATACATGGTTAGTAAATTACGGGTTTGTTTCTTTAACTTTGCGCACTCCAGAAAATCAGATAGGCTTATGCTGGCAGAAGCAACGATTGACCGCTCAAAAATAACGAAAGAAACCTACCTTGAATGGTACGAACTGATGCAGCGCATGCGCCGTTTTGAAGAAAAGGCGGGGCAGCTTTACGGGCAGCAAAAAATTCGTGGATTTTGTCATTTATATATTGGTCAGGAGGCTGTAGCTGCGGGCACGATGTCCGCTATCAGGAAAGAAGATCCTATTATTACTGCATATCGTGATCACGGGATGGCAATTGCTAAAGGCTTGAGCATGAATGTTTGTATGGCTGAATTATTTGGAAAAGCTACCGGCTGCACAAAGGGCAAAGGTGGTTCTATGCACTTCTTCAGTAAAGAACATAATTTTTTCGGCGGACATGGAATTGTTGGCGCCCAAATTCCGCTTGGGGCAGGAATTGCTTATGCTGAAAAATATAAAGGCACTAATAATGTAACTGTTTGTTATTTCGGAGATGGTGCAGCATGGCAGGGTGCGGTACATGAAACTTTTAATATGGCCATGCTCTGGAAATTGCCTGTTGTATTTGTCCTCGAAAATAATGGTTATGCAATGGGAACATCAGTGAAACGATCAACCACTCAAACTGATCTTTATAAGGTAGGATTGACTTATAACATACCTTCGTACCCTGTTGATGGAATGTTGCCCGAGAAAGTTCATTCTGCAATATATGAAGCGGTTGAAAAAGCAAGACTGGGTGAAGGACCTACATTTCTGGAAGTAAGAACGTATCGCTATAAAGGTCATAGCATGAGCGACCCGCAGAAATACCGTACAAAGGAAGAATTGGAAGAATATAAAATGCGGGATCCGGTTGAATTAACAAGAAAAAAAATACTCGATAAAAATTACACTACGGAAAAAGAAGTTGATGAACTTGATGAAAGAATTGAGGAGGAGATAAATGCCTGTGTGCAATTTGCTGAGGAAAGTCCATGGCCCGATGATAGCGAAGTTTACAATGATATTTATTTACAAACTGATTATCCATTTTTAAAAGATTAATTAATACTATGTCTGAAATAAAAAATAAACCTGAACAGGAAGCAGTAAAACAAAACGATGATCTTTACAGGAAAGTAGAAAATACTTTTTTAAAAAACAGGAATGTTATAATTGGCGCTCTTGTATTAATTATTGTTGGCATTGGAGGATATTTTGGGTACAAAGAATTATTCCTGAAGCCAAAAACACAACAGGCGGATAATAAAATCTCTTATCCTCAAAATTTCTTTACAAAAGACTCTTTTCAGCTTGCTTTAAATGGTGATGGAATTAACGGTGGCTTTTTACAAATTGCAGATGATTATGGAATGACAAAGTCAGGCAACCTTGCAAAATATTATGCAGGCGTTTGTTATTTAAAAGCAAAAGACTTTGATAGTGCAATTAAATATTTTGAAGATTATAAACCCAAAACAGATGAGCTGGCAGGCTTAACATATATTCTGTTATGTATTGAATATGCAGAAAAAAATGTTTTTGCTTAAGCTGTTGTAAATTATTAATAAGCTGGCAAAGAATCACAGTTCGATATGTATAGTCATTATTATTATA
>JACMJP010000206.1 GCA_014380545.1 Chitinophagales bacterium
GGTGAAGCAAAATATTCTGGACTGAAAGAATGTTTGCAACAGGAAGGAGTTTATATTCATTTGTACGGGAAAAAAATAACAAAACCATTTCGCAAAATGGGACATGTAACAATTATTGATGAAAATATTTCTGTTGCAAAAGCAAAAGCGAAATTTGTAAAAGAAAATTTAAAGGTGATATCGTGATTACTAACCCCGAATGAGGTTGTAAACCCGTTCGGTGGTTGGAATAAAAACAAATAAAATTATTTATGGCAAAAAGCGCAGGAAGAAAAACAAGCCATCCGATCGTTTCAATTATCATGGGAAGCGATTCTGATCTGAAAATAATGAAAGATGCAGCGGAAATTTTAGAAGAATTTGGAATTGCTTGTGAAGTAACTATTGTATCTGCACATCGAACACCTGAGCGTATGCTGGATTTTGCAAATAATGCTCACACAAGGGGAATTAAAGTAATAATTGCAGGCGCAGGCGGTGCTGCACATTTGCCTGGTATGGTGGCAAGTATTAGTCCGCTTCCTGTAATTGGTGTGCCTGTTAAATCAAGTAATTCAATTGACGGATGGGATTCTATTTTATCTATTCTGCAAATGCCGAATGGAGTTCCTGTTGCAACAGTTGCCTTAAATGCTGCAAAAAATGCAGGCATATTAGCAGCAGAAATTATTGCAACATCAGATAAAACTATTTTACAAAAAATAATTACTTACAAAAAGAATTTAAAAGATACTGTAATTGATAAAGCAGGTCAAATAGAGAAGGAAGGATATAAGAAATTTTTGAAATAAATAAATCATAAAATTATCTTTGACCTTTTAATAATTTATAATTTTTTATTTACTAAAACCAACTAACTATGATAACCCTCGAACAATACGCAGACCTCTGTGTACTCATGAGCGATACAGCAGGTGATGTTTCAAAAGAAAATGTTATTGCTGAAGCAAATAATGTTACTGCTTCTAATTGGGATGAAGCAAAAAAATATTACACTGCTAAAATGAGCGACCCTGCTGACATGGGGAAAACTGCAGTTGCATTCATGCCTTTATATCAGGCAGCATTAGACAAAAAAAGGGGAGGAGGTGAACCTTGTACATTGGAAGTTTATACAAAAGTGCATGCTGAAATGGCATTTAAAAAAGACCCGAACGATGCAACAAAACAAATTAATTATATGGATGTATTAACTACTCATGGTTTTACTCATCAAAGCTGGCTTGAATGTGAAAGTTACTGGACACCGAGAGTTGGTTCACCGGATGAAGTGAAATATGATGCAGTACAAGGCGCAAAATTCCGTGAGCTGATGCAAAAAGAAAGTGATATTATTTTTGGAATAAAGAGAGATTGATCTATTCTTTAAAATTCTATTGAAGCAGTATATTTATACATATACTGCTTTTTTTATTCGTACCTCAAAGCCTCAATCGGATCTAATTTACTTGCTTTTACTGCGGGATAATATCCGGCAGCGATACCGGTAACAAAACATAAAATAATTCCGCCTAGCACCCAGCCCCATGGAATAAAAAATGTAACATTAAAAATTCCCGCTACAATATTTCCAACAATAATTCCGAGAATAATTCCGAGAATTCCGCCGACAAGACAAATAATAATGGATTCAGTTAAGAACTGGCGTCTTATTGTTTGTTGTTTTGCACCTATCGCCATATTAATTCCAATTTCTCTTGTGCGTTCATTTACCTGCACAAGCATAATATTCATTAACCCGATGGCAGCACCAATTAATGTTACGATGCCAATAAAAATTACACCGATTGCAATATTTGAAACGATACCAATTACAATTGCAATAACGCTATCGCTTTTCATGATTGCGAAATCTTCTTTCTCCCGTACATCTAATTTCCGCACCTGTCGCATTAAACCTGTTGCAGTTCCAATTGCAGGTTCAAGATCATCAACTCCATTCACTCCAACTGTTATAACAAATGTGCTTGATTCTGACCCTGGAAAAATAGAACGGGAAGTTGTTACAGGAATAAAAATAATATTATCACTTGACATGATACTGCTTCCTTTACTTTTTAATACACCAATAATTCTGAAACTCTGATTTGAAACAGTTAATCCTTTTCCGAGCGGATCTACTTTTTCTCCGAATAATTTTTCTGCAACATCATTTCCTAAAACAACTGATCTTGATGCAGATTCCAATTCTCCTTTTGTAAACCATCTTCCTTTATTTTCATCAATTTCATATCCGGCTATAGAAATATAATTTTCATCAACTGCTAATACACTCACATTCGGGTTTGTTTCTTTATCACCGGCTTTCACTCTTGTTGCCTGCACCGGCATATAACTGATAGAAATAATTCCCGGAAAATCATATTTTTCTTTAAAAGATTCTGCCTGCCTGTATGTTATGGGTGGATTAGGTTCAGCGTTTTCTCTTCCATTATCTCCATCTAAATTTCCTTCATTGCGGATATTAAATGAATTAGAACCAAGTGTTGCAAAGTTGGTATTTACAGATGATTTAATTGCTTCAACTGATGTGAGTATGCCAAGAAGCGCCATTAATCCTAAACTGATCATGATAATAGTAATGATCGTTCGTAATTTGTTTGCCCGGATGGCACGGGTAGCAAGTCCAATATTTTCTCTAAGAGTCAAAACAAAAATAATTTGAAACGTAAAGATAGTATAGAGAGATGTTATTTATTATTAAGGATATTTAGGTTATTCATCTGATCAATGTATTTATCTTCCTAATATTTTTATGTATTTAAAAATATTTTTAGGTATATCTAAACCTTTGGTGTCTATATCGCACTTTGACCTTTTTTTATTAAATATTGATATAGTTTTGCTTTTAAATGAAGCGAAATTATTTAATATTAA
>JACMJP010000207.1 GCA_014380545.1 Chitinophagales bacterium
AGATGATACTTTAGATCTTGGCTATCCTGATATATCATATACAGGAAATTATGATGATGATATACAGAGCATTATTATTTGCGATCATACATCTCCAACTACAAATGCCGGGATGAGTGCATTCTTTTTTAATTATGACTCATATTCTGAAAGAGTCAATATTTATACAGGTAATTCCTACGTCAATTATCTTCCCGGAGTTTACGAAAGATGGGGCGATTATACGGGATCACAACGCAAGTATAATGAAACTGGTATTGTTTGGGTAAATGGAAACTATGGCTATTATTACGTTACAGGGGGGTTTATCGCTCATCGTGATAATGCAACATGGATCGCTAAACTACAAAGCAGCGATAGTTTGCCGCTTTCTACTAATGATATACCAA
Source organism: Chitinophagales bacterium (assembly GCA_014380545.1). Classification (GTDB taxonomy): domain Bacteria; phylum Bacteroidota; class Bacteroidia; order Chitinophagales; family BACL12; genus JACMJP01. The sequence goes on from JACMJP010000207.1 coordinate 390, forward strand.
CAACAGATAAAAATATAATTTATCCCAACCCCTTTGAGCATACATTTATCACTGAATTAAATGTTCCTGCAAGCGGAGAAATGCATATTGTTTTATTTGATGTACAGAGAAATTTGGTGAAAGATCTTTTACTTTCACAGGTAAATGCAGGAAAAAACCAATTTCAGTTTTCTACACAATCCTTAGCAAGCGGAACATACATTTTGAAAATTGAATTAAACGGGAAAATATTCTCTGCTGAAAAGGTAATAAAACAATAAATGAGATGAGAAATGAATAATGATAAGACGAATAAAAATTAACTACCTGCAATATATATCCAATTTACTTAATCATTTCTGAATAGCCTGTTATTTTTGCATCTGCATGCGCAATAAAAAAAATATTATCAGGACGAATCTTACAATTGAAACTATAGCAGACGGCGGAGTCGGATTAGCAAGACAGGAAGGAAAAGTGATCTTTGTTGAAAAAACAATTCCGGGTGATATAGTAGATGTGCAAATAACAAGGAAAAGAAGTGATTATGAACAGGGATATGTTCTGCATTATCATACATATTCAACTTTAAGAGTACAACCCTTTTGCGAACACTTTGGAATTTGTGGCGGCTGTACCTGGCAGCAAGTGAGTTATGAAACACAATTGGAATTTAAACAACAATTAGTTGCAGATGCTTTCAGACGGATCGGAAAATTCACTGAACTTCCCCCAATAGAAAAAATTCTTGCATCGCAATTCGATAAATATTACCGCAATAAACTTGAATTTACTTTTTCAAATAAACGGTGGTTCACAGAAAAAGAAATACGTCATGATGAAATAGATATTAAACATCCTGAAGAATATCCAATAAAAACATTACAGCCAAATGCATTAGGCTTTCATATTCCCGGCAGATTTGATAAGATCCTGAATATAGAATATTGTTATTTGCAGCCGGCACCTTCAAATGAAATACGATTAGCCACAAGGGCCTATGCATTGTTAAATCATATTGAATTTTATGATCTGAAAAATCATACCGGTTATTTCAGAAATATTATTATTCGCACAACAACAGGAGGCGAATGTATGGTTATTGTTCTTGTAGCAGATAATAAACCTGATATATTATTCCCGTTTTTGCAGCATTTAAAAGAAACATTTTCAGAAATTACTTCTTTGTATTATTCCATCAACACAAAAGTGAATGACTATTTATATGATCTTGATGTAATACATTTTTCGGGAACGGTACATATAACGGAAAAAATTGATTCAATAAATTATCGTCTCGGCCCTAAATCTTTTTTCCAGACAAACCCTACCCAGGCAAAAATTTTATATCATATCGCCCTGCAATTTGCAGATTTGAAAAAAGAAGATATTGTATATGATTTTTATACCGGGCTTGGAAGCATCGCTTTGCTTGCTGCCGGAAATTGTAAAAAAGTAATCGGGGTTGAAAATATTGCAGCGGCAATTGAAGATGCAAAATTTAATGCAGCACAAAATAATATTCTTAATTGTGAATTTATTTGCGGAGATATGGCAAAAATATTTAATGATGATTTTATAGTTCAGCAAGGTAAAGCAGATGTTGTAATAACAGACCCGCCAAGAAGCGGTATGCATAAAGATGTTGTAGAACAATTATTGAAATTATCACCGCAGAAAATTGTATATGTGAGTTGCAATCCTGTAACGCAGGCAAGGGATATTCAATTATTATCAGAAAAATATACTGTAATTAAATTACAACCTGTAGATATGTTCCCGCAAACATATCATGCGGAAAATGTTGCGTTGCTGCATTTGAAAGACTAACTTATTTCATAAATAGATTGCGGTCAGACCCGCAATGACCTACGGTGGTATTAGAGTAATACAACTGTTAAAATACAACGTTGAATAAAGTATTGTCGAAAATTTTATTTCAGCAATCTCTCCAGCTCTTTACATGCTGCATTATTATAGCTGTTATTGGCAGCATTCAGAATATCCCTTTTTTCACGGGCAGTGAGGTGAAAACTTAAAGATGCCCTTGCATCCTTTTCCAATGGAACGTATTCAAATGTTATTACTTCCATCTTATTATTTAACAAAGCATCCAGTGAATTTAAAATATTATCATTCTGATAATCCCGTATCTCAACCCAGTTATTATATAGTGTACCAATGGGGCTAAATATTTTTTCCAAAACACCCTGCGTCACATTTTCACTGATACCCATATTTTGCTCAATTCCCCGAATATTAATTACAATAACCCCTGAAGTATTTTCATTTATCCAGTCTTTAAATTCTTCCATAAATCTTGCTGAAACCTGTACGCCGTAATTATCCCGTATTCCTGCATCCATTACTTCAATATCAGGCTCAGTGGGTAAATGTACATTCGGTAAAATATAAGGAAATGTGCAATTCATCCGCAACACAGATGTAAAAGAAATACTATCAGCAGTATTGTTTTCAAACAGTTTGTGATAGTCCACTCCGTCAATTTCGGGTTTTGAAAAATCCTGCAGTCTGCGTCCCGGAATAGTTAAATATGAAAAGCCCTGTGCACCAATAAATAATTTTCTTTCATCATTTAATATTGTGGGATAAAACAGCATCATGGGTATTTGCATTTGCTGCTCTGCAAGTTTATAATCTGAAAGTGTTTTATCTAAAACATAATCTGTATTTTCATTTAATATCTTTTCAAACATGTATCCCCTGTCTTTCCTGAATTTTGTATCGCCTACTTCAAAACTCTGCCAGGGATAAAAAAGGTCATTCACAACAAAAGTAAATCCCACAGCATTTAAAAGATCACCCGAAATATTTTTCAAATATTTTTCATCATCAATATCTAACTGCTCCCCGTTTAATTTTCTGTAATATAATTCCCTGTAATATGCTGCTGCTATCATACCCCCGGATGCGCCAGTAATTAAGGGACAATGCTGCATCAATTTATGTTGTGTTGCGCTATCAGCTTCCTGCAATACTTTCATTACAAACATTGTTGCCCGTAAACCACCGCCACTGCAATTCAAAAAAATCATTTTGGGTTTTGGTTGTGCCGGGTCAAATTTATTTTTCCATGTATTTAAAATAGCAAGTGTTTTTTTCCTGTCTTCATTCACATAACCCGTATCTGTAAGCTGCTGTAGTAATTCATAGGTATATATCGCTTTGGGTTCATAACTTAATCCATATGCTTTGTTTTTATATTGCAATAAATTTGACTGAATTAAAAGATCAACAAAAATAATGAGTACTACAAAAAAGAAAACTTTCCATTGACCCAGCCAGTATGTAAATGCACCCATCAGCATCATTAAAATAGTAAACAATAACAAAATGCTTGCACCTGCAGGTATTCTGAAAAAAGAATAATCAATAAGAAATGAAAATAAAACAATCACTATAAGCGATGTTAGCTCAATAAATAAAGCATTAGAGTGATGTTGCCTGTACACAGAACGAATAATAGATGCGGAATAATGATCCGCAGACCTGGTAAGTTTTACAGCGCATCTGTGATTCAGATAATAATCAACATTTATATTGGTGTTCATTCCAAGTTCTTCAAGTGTTGGTTCTTCAGGATCAATCATCTTGCCTTCTTCATTTTTTCCTTTACCACTAATTATTTGCAGAATGCCTTTATTCGTCCTGAAAAAATACACCATGGAAATACCAATAATTAAAACAATACCACTTAATAGCCCGCCAATACGGATAGCAATAATTCCAAAATCAAGTAAGCCTTCTTTACTTTGAAATGCAACGATCTGGAAAATATAAATAATAATAAACAGCAATGG
>JACMJP010000208.1 GCA_014380545.1 Chitinophagales bacterium
ACCTGCATAAATGGAAATTATGGAGTGCATGGAGCCCGGAAAATGATGCACCAATTACATTCATATATGAAGGAAAAGAAAAAGGTGAAGGAGCAATTATGAAATGGAAAGGAAAAAAGATGGGAGCCGGAAGAATGGAAATAATAAATTGTGAGCCTTATAAAAACATGCAATTAGAAATTCTTTTTAATAACAGTGGCTTCCGCATGCAAAGTTATTTTGAATTAATACCTGCAAAAGATACAACGCATATTACCTGGAAGATGGAAGGAAAAATAAGAAGATTCGGCATCGCAAAAATTATCGGACTGTTATTACCCAGATGGATGGGAAGGGATATGCAAACAGGATTAAAAATATTGAGACTAATATGTGAAAAGAAAGCGATAACAAATTAGATATCTAAATTTACTATCGCTTAAAATAATTATTATGTCTTTGCAGAAGAAAGCCTTCCCCCTATTTCCTGTCCCATTTGTTTAAAAGATTGAAAGTTTAATGGAAACTCCAGTACAACATGCAGAAAGCTTAAAAATAACAATGCATCCAATCCTGTTTTATAATCAGACTGATATAATACAAGCGCTAATATCCACAAAGCAAAAATTGCTATAAGTGTTCCCCTTGACACTTCATGCCATTTAATTATTGAAGTTTTTGAGAACCAGTTTAAATAATGATAAGTGTACGCATAAGCAATAAATCTTGTAACTAAAATTCCTATTGAAGAATAATACACATTATCAGCATTGGGTGAAGGTGTATGTAAAAATGTTTCAAAGATTGTTCTATTTAAAGAGTAAAATGATACATCATAACTTTCTTTTGCATAACTGCTGATCTTATAACCTGCCCCATCAGGAAAGAGAAAGAAAAAACTTACAGCACATCCTAAAAAAACAAAAATTGATAAATACCCTGAAGTGCTTTTAGCTTTTAATGCACCAACTAAAATAAACACACCTGTAAATACAAATACATGAATTAATGTTGGAAGAAATACAGAAAAGATGAGTAAGCCAGTATATTTAAATTCCTGTTCGGTAAGCGGCACATCTCTACCGGGATTCAAAATAATAGCAATTATACCAGCTATTACGAATCCTATAATACGCCTTGATGTACCTTTAATAAGAACGAAAATTGCTGCTGAAGCGAAGGCAAAAAACATTAAACTTGTTCCCCAGGTATCTAATGTTCCAAAAAAGTTTTGCATACCTTCTGTATAAACGGGATTTCCCTGGTCGTCTTTAACTCCTATCATTCCATAGATATATACAAAGATTGAAGGAAGCAAGATCAATATTGTTAGAATAATTAATATTAAATAATCTCTTTTACCCGGGCTGAAGTATTTTCTTTTGTGCAGCCATGAAATTTCAGTAAGATAATGTAAAGGCCCAAGAAAGGCATAAGAAAATAAAAACAATTCAAAGGGAATGATAAATGCAACAATTGCAGAAACTATCATCAATCCAATATTCACATAATTAACCTGCGTTGTATTCATGCAACAAAATTACCGAATTATTTTTTTTACTCTCTGAAACATAAATCCCGGCTGTTGCCGGGATTTAAAAATACCTTAAATTAAGTAGCACTGCCTGCACCGCCACCTTTTGCAGAAGCTGCCCCCATACCTGCAAGCTCTTTATCAATCCAATAATGTCCTTTCGGATCATCACCAATTAATTTTATTTTTTCAATTACCTGGCGGAATAATTTTTCTTCTTCATGCTGTTCAGCTACATACCATTGCAGAAAATTATTTGTGGAATGATCCTTTTCATGCAAACATAAATTTACAAGATCATTAATGGAGTTAGTTACTTTTATTTCATGCGCAAGAATAGCTTCAAACAATTCAAGAATGGATTTAAACTTTGTTGGCGGTTGTTTTATTTCCGGTGCAAGAGCATATCCGCCTGCATCATTTATATAATAAAATATCTTCATCATGTGCATGCGTTCTTCGTCAGCATGCCCGTATAAGAATTGGCCACATCCTTCTAACCCTCTTGAGTCGCACCAGCTTGCTGCTGACAAATAATAGTTAGAAGCATAACCTTCCATTTCTATTTGTTTATTAAGGGCATTTTCAACTTTCTTAGTAAGCATAGAATAAATTTTAAGTTAATGAATTACAAGATTAACTAACTTGTTTGAACAATAGTTTAAGAAAAGATAAAATGCAGAAAATTTGTATTTAATCTAAATAGGTTAATTCCGCTGCAGCATCTGCAAGGTAAATCATTTCCTGTTGGTGAGAAGGTGCAAAACCGAATTTTGGACAGTCACAGTTCCTGCCACCTTTTGCAGCACCACAACTATTTAAAATACATAAGCTTAATATTGCAAAAACAAGAACAGGAAGTTGCCTTTTTAATTTCATAGTTTTGCTGCCTTTAATTATCGGATACGAATGTACAACCATTATCTGTAAACGCCATAGCCTCTAACATATTTTTGTGAAGAAGAAAAAAGTAATTATTGCTCCGCTTGACTGGGGGCTTGGACATGCAACCCGCTGTATTCCGATTATAAGGGCATGTATTGAAAGAGGTTGCGAAGTGACTATTATTTGTTCAGGAAGATCGCTTGCTTTATTGCAAAATGAATTTCCGCAACTGCAATTTATTGATCTTCCTGCTTATAATATTTATTATCAGAAAAAAGGAAGTTTTGTTTTTAAAATAATAATGCAGTTACAAAAAGTTTTCAGTGGGATAAAAAGAGAGCACAAAGAACTTAATACTATTATAGAAAAGATAAAACCTGATCTTATTATTTCTGATAACCGTTACGGACTATGGAGTAAAAAAGTAAAAAGTATTTTAATTACGCATCAGATGCTGGTTAAAATTCCTTCTTTAAAATTTGCGGAACCCATTGTACACTGGTGGCTTATGCAACAGCATAATAAATTTAATGAAGTATGGATACCGGATGTAGCCGGAATACCAAATATTTCAGGTGACCTGAGCCATAAATATAAATTGCCCGATTATATAAAACATATTGGTATTCTAACAAGGTTTAAAAAGCCGGACATACTTCCGCAGAAAGAATATGATGTACTTGTAATTTTATCAGGACCCGAACCGCAACGAACTATTTTTGAAGAAAAAATAATCGCCCAGTCAAAAACAATTAATAAAAAGTTTGTGATTGTTAGCGGAAAAGCTGAAAATAAAACAGATATACAACTTACAGATAATATGCGTATTATTTCTTACTCTATAGCAAATGAATTATTTGAATTGATATTAAGATCTGAGATCATTCTTTCAAGGGGTGGATATAGTACACTTATGGATCTTGCGCACCTGAATAAAAAATGCATTTTTATTCCCACTCCAGGACAAACAGAACAGGAATATCTTGTAAAAGAATTACGAGAACAGAATTTGATTTATGCAACTGACCAAAATAGTTTTGACTTGCAAACAGCAGTAAATGAGGTTGGCAAAACGAAAGGCTTTTTTATTGATACAAACAGTGATGAGTTTTTAAAGACGCTAGAACAAACCTTATCATCAATTTAAAAAGTAATATCGCTATTCATAAATTCTGATTGCACTTCTTTTCCAAAAAAGAAAGAAGCATGTGTGTCAAAAATTTCTGTAGAATCTGTTGTATAGAATTTTAATATAGAATTTTTACTGCACCTGTTCTCAATTTCAGGGTGGCGCATTAAATAATCCTTTAAACTGTTTGCAACAATTTCCCCTTGTGATATCAGTTGAATATTTTCGGGAAGAAATTGTTTTATCTTATTCATCAATAAAGGATAATGTGTACAACCTAAAATAATTGTATCTATTTCACCTGACTGGTTTAATAAATTATCAATATGTTGTTTTACAAAATAATTAGCACCGGGTTTACTGTGTTCATTATTTTCAATTAAGGGAACCCACATAGGGCAGGCTTCCTGAAACACTTTAACTTCCGGATAAAATTTTTTTATTTCAATTGGATATGATCCTGATACAACCGTTCCTGCAGTAGCAAAAATGCCTATGTGTTTTGTTATAGAAATTTTTCCTGCAATTTCTGTTGTAGGCCTTATTACTCCAAGTACCCTTAATGCCGCATCCATATTTTGCAAATCATTTTGTTGAATATTTCGCAAAGCTTTTGCACTTGCGGTATTGCAGGCAAGCACAACGAGCCTGCAACCCATATTAAACAATTGCTGCACACAGGCAAATGTAAATTCATAAACGGTTTCAAAACTTCTGTTGCCATAAGGCGCCCTCGCATTATCTCCCAGATAAATAAAATCATATTCAGGTAAAGTTTCTACAAATTCTTTTAAAACGGTAAGTCCTCCGTAACCCGAATCAAAAACACCTATAGGAAATTTCTCTGCAGTATTCAATAAAATATTTTCTGTAAAATTACTATTCTAATTTTCTAAAAAAGAAAAGGCGAAACAAATAAGTTTCGCCTTTTTAAAATTATTTTTCTTTAATTAATTTATATTTAATTTTTGTTTTACAATTGGCATAATATCTATCATATCTTCACCAACATAAATTAATGCACCCGCACTTGCATCAATAATACAGGTGAGTTTCTGTTCTTTACCAACAGCCTGAACAGCATCATTTGCTTTCGCTACAACAGGGTTATATAATTCCTCTTTTTTTGATTGTAAACGCTGCTGCGATGTTTCCTGATATTGCCCGATCCTATCCTGCAGACCTAACAGGTCTTTTTCCGTATCTTCTTTTTTCACAGGGTTCCATGTGGCAGAATTATTATTATAATCTGTAAGTTTTGTTTGATATTCTATTAAATAGTTATCGTATTGTTTTTGCAGATCTGTTGTAAGTAATTTTAAAACCGAATCAGCTTTTTTAATATCGGGCATATAACTTAACAATTCAAGCGAATTAATATAACCGATCTTTGATTGCGCCTGCATGCTATATGCAAAAATGATGCACACACATACAGTGTATAAAATTTTTGATTTCATTTTTATTATATAGTTTATTTTAAATAATGTGAAAAGTATTGTTATTTATTTTGACCCCGGAGTATATCCTAAATTGCGTAAAATATCGTCGCTGCGATCATTCTTTGCATCTGCAAAAAGAATTAATGTGCTGCCTGATTTATCAAAAACAAAATCATATCCTCTGTCCTTTGATAATTTTTCTATAGCATCATATACTTTATCCTGAATAGGTTTAATAAGTTCCTGCCGCTTTTGAAATAATTCGCCCTCATAGCCGAATTTTTGTTTTTGATAATCTTTTATTGCTTTTTCTTTATTTTCAATTTCTTTGATCTTTGCTTTTTTTTGATCTTCAGTCATTAAATATTGTTCATTCTGAAATGTACGGTAAGCATCGTCAATTTCTTTTTGTTTCTTTTCAACCTCTGCTTTCCATTCCTCACTCATTTTATCAACTTTCTTTTGTGCTTCTGTAAATTCAGGAATATTTTTTAAAATATAATCCGTATTTACATATGCGAATCGTTGGTTCTGTGCGAATGTTGTTGCGCTGATGGTAACAAACAGCAAAGCAAAAAGTATTTTTTTCATGTTTAATTTAATTTTATTAATCTGGTTCATAACCGAGAATGATGCTGAACTTTCCGTTCTTTAAAATATAATCGAAAACACCATCAGCGGGTTCTAAATCTCCGGGCACCCGCTCGTCAAATCTGATGCCATAGTCAATGCCTAATAATCCGAACATTGGAAGAAATGCCCGCATTCCTAAACCTACTGATCGTTTAATTTCAAACGGATTAAATTCATCAAAACTGCTATATAAATTTCCACCTTCTGCAAAAGCATGACCGTAAATTGTTGCCGAAGGATTTAATGAAATTGGATAACGAAGCTCTAAAGTATATTTTGTAAATATCGGTTCATTCGCTGTCGCACCGGAACTATTTGCAAACACATCATATCCCCTCAATGCAACAATATCAGTTCCGTAAATATTATAATTAGATAAGCCATCACCGCCTAACTGGAATCTTTCAAATGGGGATATACCAACTTCTTTATTATACATGCCTATAATTCCGAATTTTGTAGAAGCTCTGAAAACAAATTTTCCGAATGCGGGTGTATACCAATCAGCAGTGAAACGCCATTTATGATATTCAATGAATTTATATCTTTCAGCATCTGAGAGTTCTTCATAATCCTTATCATTTAATAAAGAATAAGGCGGAGTTAATTGCAGCGATAATGAAATATTAGAACCGCTTCTCGGAAATTGAGGATTGTCAATTGAATTTCTGGATAATGTTTCTTTTAAACTAAAATTATTTGATACACCATCTGTAATAATAAAACTCTCAAAACTTTCAAGGCTATAATTATTAAAACTTACTGTACTTAATAAAGTAAAATAATCATCAGGCCATTTTAAACGGATACCATAACCAACAGAAATTCCATTTGTAATAAAATGACCTTCCAAAGATGAATAATCAAAATCTGTTTCCTGTCCCAAAAATGTCCGGTATAAACTAAAGGATAAAGAGTTTGGTTTTTTCCCGCCCAGCCAGGGCTCAACAAAACCAATATTATAAGATTGATATCTTCTTCCATTTGTATTAATGCGGAAAGAAAGGGATTGCCCGTCGCCGGTTGGTAAGGGTTTCCAACCATCCTTCTTAAACATATTTCGTGTGCTCCAGTTATTTAATACAATACCAACTGTTGCGACAACACCATACTGACTAAACCCTGCAGATAATTCAAGCTGATCGGATGGTTTTTCTACAACTGTATATTCAATATCAACTGTTCCTGATTCAGGGTGCGGAATCGGGTTTAGCCCTATTTGTTCTGCATCAAAATAACCGAGAGAAGCAATTTCTCTTTGAGAACGAATTAAATTAGTACGACTGAATTTTTGGCCCGGCAATGTTCTTAACTCCCGACGGATAACATGCTCATTTGTTTTTGTATTTCCCCTAATAATAATTTGATCAATTATTGCCTGCGCTCCTTCCCTTATTCTTATTTCAAGATCAATGGAATCTCCTATAATAGCTTTTTCAATTGGGTTCAGGTCAAAAAATAAATAACCATCATCCATATATAAAGAAGTGACATCGCCGTTAACGGGATCATATCTTAATTTTTGCTCAAGCAATGCCTGGTTATATACAGCACCTTTATTAATACCAAGAATAGAATCTAATTTACCATTTGAATATTTTGCATTTCCTTTCCAGGTAATGTTTCGGAAATAATATTTATTTCCTTCATTAATATTTAATACAATTCCAAGATCACGATCATTAATATTATAAACGGTATCAAAAATTATTCGTGCATCCCGGTAGCCAAGTGTATTATATAATGCAATTAAACCATTTTTATCTGTACGGAAATTATCATCATCATATTTAGAAGAACTAAAAATCCTGATTTGTACACGGTCACTAACGAAATCCATAATATTTGAAATACTTAGATTCGACAGCGCATGAACAATATTTTTATTAACCGGGTTTTCCGGATCGTTGTATTTAGGATTAAATTGTGATTTCACTTTTGTTTCCCTCATTGCTTTGCGCAATATGCGGTCACTTACATTTTCATTTCCAAGAAAAGTTATTTCACCAATCTTTGTTTTTGGGCCTTTTGTAACATCTATAAAAACAATTACACTGTTATTTGCTGCTGTATCCGGTTTTGAATAAATAATGACTTCAGTTCCCAGAAAGCCCTTCTCAGCAAAATAATCTTTTACTTTATTTTCGATATCCTTTTTAATATAATCAGTATAAGGAGCTCCTCTTAAAAATCCGATTTCCTCCACAATATCTTCTTCTTCTGTTTTTGTTAATCCGCCGGGAGAATATTTACTGATGCGGGGTAATTCATCTAACTGGATAATTAGCCAAACCTGGCTTCCTAATATTTTATCAACCTGTATTTCGATTGTTGAAAATAAACGCATCTTCCATAAATTCTGAATCGCTCTTGCAATTGCATCGCCCGGAATAGTAATTTCTGATCCGATCAATAAACCTGAACGCTGAATTAAACTTGGAGCATCTAAAAAAACCACACCGTTTACAGTTACGCCTGCAATCTCATATTTTTGTGGATTGGAATAATCTACCTGACTGCTGTCAATTCCAACCTGGCTATAAGTTGCAGTTGCAGACAGAAGAAATATTCCGAAAAAGATATTGCGCATTATTTTCATGTTGCTATTTCACTTCTAATTGTTCACTTATTTTTCCGAATCTTCTTTCACGGTTTTGATAATCATAAATTGCATTTATTAATTCCTGTTTATCGAAATCCGGCCACAATGTTTTTGTAAAATAAAATTCAGAGTATGCTGATTGCCATAATAAATAATTACTGATGCGATATTCACCGCTTGTGCGAATTAATAATTCCGGATCAGGAATATCTTTCGTATTCAGGTATTGCTCAAAGAGTTTTTCATCTATTGCATCAACATTTAATTTTTTTTCCTGCACTTGTTTGGCAATTTCTTTTGCAGCATTTGCAATTTCCCATCTTCCGCTATAACTCAAAGCAAGAATTAAATTCAAGCCTGTATTTTTTTCAGTTAATTGTTTTGCTTCGTTCAATTCATCAATACATGTTTTCGGTAATGAATGCCCATCCCCGATTGTGCGTATGCGTACATTCTTAGTATTTAATTCCGGTGTTTCTTTTCTTATTGTTCTCACTAATAATTCCATTAATGCAATTACTTCCTGCTCAGGACGTTTCCAATTCTCTGTAGAAAATGCGTAAAGAGTAAGATATTTTACACCCAGCTCAGTACATGCTTCCACAACACTTCTCACACTTTCAACACCCTTATGATGACCATATACTCTCGCTTTACCATGCAGTTTTGCCCATCTGCCATTTCCGTCCATAATAATGGCAATATGCTGTGGTATTTTAGTCTGGTCGAGCTGATCCTGCGAAATCATTTTGCAAAGTTATCAAATGAATATGGCTATTTTCTTTTAAATCCTTTTGCTGACGGGGGCGGACATTTTAAATTTACAATCGTGTAGGAAATAACAACACCCCCATAAAAGTATGCATCGTTATATTTCGTTTCACCTCTTTGCCTTCCGGATTCACCAAGCTGTGGTATGTCCTGCGAAATGGTACTTTTATCTGCCATCGCCACAGCAAGGTCCCCGTTTGGCCCCTGCGATAGAATAGCAGGATCAGCATATCTTGTACTTACATCATCTAAATAATCAGTGAATAATTTATGCCAGTTGCCTTCCACTCCTAAAGCCCAATTTTCATTCAACGCAAACTTAACACCTCCGCCAAGAGGGATACCTAATTGTAAACGTTTATAAGGTTCTTTATCTGGTAATACATTCTGTCCTTCAGTACCCAAGGGTTGCAGATCAACCCAAACCGCATCATTCAACCCCTGCGGATTAAAATAGAAGGCGTTCACTCCAATAAAAACATATGGAGTAAACCATTCCTTAGGTTTTGTGCGGTCGAAAGAAAAGAAATTAAAGTCAATACGGGTAGATGCTTCAATGATATTTGTTTTGTAATCCAGGTTACGGGTTTGCTGGAAAACATTATCCGAGATATAATCATAACCTTCAGTTTTTCCAGCGCTGCCACCAATATACCAGCCTAATCTTGGGTTGAAATTATACTTATAGAAAAATCCGCCGCCACCACCAAAAAACTGGAAACTCTTTAAAGAAGAATTGATATCGCCGGTTGAATGGGTTATGCCTCCCCAAATGCCTATCTCATGCTCCTGCCCGAAAATTTTGTTATTCATGAGCAAAGAACAGATAATAATGGTTCCTGTTAAAATTCGAAATCGCATCGGCACAAAGAGTTGTAAAAGTAATTAATATGGTCTTAACGGTCGGGGTAGCTGTTTATTGCCGGTTATATTTTATAGAAACAAAGGTTATTTAAGAATGTAAAATACATAACCGCCACGGCTATAATATGGTGCATCCTCAGGAATATTTCCCGGTCTTGATCTGTTGTTTCGGCTAACAATACATAATGGTCTGATCCCCTGCATATCTATATTTTTATAAGATGTGTCAATTGCAGCATAGTAATAAGGAGCATAACTTTTCATTCCAGATGTAATTACCGGGATTCCTTCTTTTTGCAAAGCTTTAATTTCATTGATAAAGGGGCCCTGTGAAATTTGTTCTATGTGCGGTAAAATTTTGAATTGAATAATAGTTAATGAAATGGCAAGGGCCATGTAATGAGAAAAAATTGCCTGGATGATTTTTCCTTTTTTCAAAGATATCCAGGCGGCAATAACTCCTCCTAAAAAAATAAAAAAAGCAATTAAAGAGATGGCCTCAAATTCCCATATTGATGCTAAAATATTTGCAAGCGTAAATTCATCTTTTATATTTGGAATAACCGACTCCTTATATAACGGGAAAGTAATAATTGCAAAAATAATAAGCGACCAAACTATTCCCAATATTAAATATGTATTGATCACGAATTTATTTCTTTTATGATCTTGTATTTTTTCAAATAAGTATTTTGCAGTCAGAAAAGACAAAGGCAAATATGCAAGTGATGAATAATGCGCAATCTTTGTTGAAACAATTGTGAAAGGTATCATTACCACCCAAAATAAAATTTTCATGGATGATGTAACAACACCGGAATTATTTTTCTTCCAGTTAAACAATACTGGCAAGGCAAAAACAGAAACAGGAAAACATCCGAAAAACACAATTACAAAATGATATAATAAAAATTGCTGCTGACCTGCCACAGGTTTAGTAAACAAGCTTATCTGGTAAATCATAAATTCCATAAAAAAGCTCCAGCCATTTATTGATATCCAAACTAAAAACCAGCTCATTGCAATTGCTGCTGAAGAAAAGCAGAATAAGAGTAATTGTTTAAAATATTTTTGTTTGTATAAAAAGAATGTAATAATGATTGAAACAAATGGCAATAAAAAGCCTACAGGGCCCTTTGTGAGAATTGCCAAACCATTAATTAAACCCGCAATAATAAAAGGTAACAACCTGAAGTTTTTTTCATGCACTGCAATTATAAAAATTGCATAAGATGAAAAAATAAAAAAATTAAAGACCGGATCTATTATACCTGATTTAAAATACAGAAAAGGAAATAATGAGCTTATATAAATAAAAGCCCAGATAAATCCGAATGTTTTTTTATGCAATCTTTTTCCCGTAAAATAAATTAATAGCAATGTGAGTGTTCCGAAGAGTGCATTTGGCAATCTTGCTGCAAATTCATTAATACCAAACGCATGCATACTCATAGTCTGGAGCCAAAAAAATAGGGGTGGCTTTTCCCAAAACGGCTCGAATTTAATTTGAGGATAAACATAATTTCCCGATACCATCATTTCCCTTGCACACTCTGCAAAATTTATTTCATCCCAGTCAAATAAATGTACAGAACCAAGACCAATATATAATGGAATTGACATGAGTAAAACATAATATACCGGGTTTATTTTACGCATTAATATTATTTCCGCATTTTAATGAGTATAAAAATAATTGCAAAGTGAAAAATAAAGACTGCCATTTTAAAAAGTACAGATTGCAGCCAATTTATTTCTGGTGTTTTTTTATATTGAGTAAAAAGGTCATTTCCGTCATATCTCATTAACGGATTGAAAAGTATCTGGTAATTTTCTGCAAATAATTTTATTCTCGCATAAGAATTTTCAGAAGAAATAAAACCTGAAATTGAATTTGTATCAGTTCTTTTTAATATGATCTTTCCGTTATCTGCAATTACATAAATGCTATCAAATTTAATTGCTGATGAAAAGTGTAACGTATCATTCTCTATATCCATTGTAAAATTCATCTTAGGAACTGAGCCATTAATTCCAGCCTTGTTCCAAACCCCATAACTTTTTCCCTGTAATAATGCTGAAGCAATTGAATCTGCATTTGCGGAGGATGCATATATCATATTCCACATCCTGAAACTTCCTTTTTCTAATGAGTGTGAATCATCATTCGCCAATAAAAAAACAGGGTGCCCGGAAGATAAAGCTGCATCCCAGTGTCCTTCCGATTTCCCAAATAAATTCCAAACCTCCATTAAATGATAATTACATAATTGCTGTGCATCTTTTGTTGTAAATCCGTTTGTTAAAACAGGATGATTTATTGAAATGAATTTACTTTCTTCCTGCAGCATATTAATCACCTGTTGCTTTTGTGATGTATTCAGATAATACGGATAGTCGAAAAACTTTACTTTATCTGTTCCAAAAACATTAAAGTGTGTTTTCCTAATATTATATCCATGCTCATAAGCAGAAATATAATTTAATTGATCTGTATGCTGCGGTTCAATTTTTTGATAATTTGATATTGCAACAAGATCATAATTCATTTTAGTATATGCAGCGATAATACTATCTGTAGAATTTTTTCCGTTCGTTAAACCTAACCATGCTTTTGCATGTGTATGCAAATTTACTTTTTGTATTGTATCAGGAAGAATTGCATAAGAATTATACCAGGAAGGTCCGTTGAATTTTTCCTCTGCAGGAAAATTAAAAATTACTGTTTTATAGTAAGGAAGAGTGAAAAATAAAATAAAAAATAGAAATATCCGGGTAATAATACTTGTTATTTTTCTTATTACTTTCATATTTAAAATTAATGCAATGCTTAGCGAATTTTATTTCCTTTTTATTACCTGCACTTTCTCGCCAAACCGGTAAGCAAATTCTTTTATTTCTTCTACAATTGAAGGATCATTATTCGCCCGCAAATAGGTGTCGGCCATGGTCATAAAAGTCTGGAAGAAAAAAACATTCATTTCTTCCTGTTGCATTTCTTTTGTCCAGAGGTCAATTCTTAAGGTTTCCTTGTAGTGCGGATCCCACATACTCAGCAGAAATGCTTTTGTTTCCTGTGGCCCTTCCGCTGTGCTGTCGCTTGCCTGCCAGGTTATTTTTTCGGGTATTTTATCCTCATTGAGTTGTATCAAAATGTTTATTTCTGATGTTTTTCCCTGTGCTGCCATACTCTATATTTGGCACGAAAATAGACAAACCTCCCCCAATCATAACAATGTAAAAAAATAAAAACAAAACTAACAGCGTTATGAAGTGCAATATGGTTATCTTTAATTTTATACCTAAACTAAAACCTGAAATGAAAAATACACTAAAAATTTTCTTTTTATTATTTTCAGTATTTCTTTTTTCAAAAGCTGATGCCCAGGTAGTATATGTTACCGAGTGGAAAAGCGAAGCAAATAAAATTGTCTATATAACAGATAATGAAGCAGAAGCTGATGTTGTAGTATATAAATCAGAATGGAAAAGCGATGCTGCAAAAAACAGTGGTATCTGGTTTTTTTCCGAATGGAAAAATGATGCTGATATGATCATTTATTACACAGAATGGAAAAGCGAAGCAAATCTTATAATTGCTTACACCGATGATAAGGCTGCTGTAAGAGTGAAGAAATGAAACTCTTTAGTTTTTAATCGAATGCAATAACATTAAGTATATAATTCATAAAATGAGTGGCTATCTTTACGCCACTCATTTTTATTTTATGCAATTAGTATTTGATCTCGGAAATAGTATTCAGAAGTGCGCAGTTTTTCATGGTGATGAAATAGTAAAATTAATTGAGCAGGAAGTTATTTCATTATATGATGCGCAGAATATTTTTTCTGAATTTAAAATTCAACGCAGCATTCTTGCAAGTGTAATTGATCATGAATCGCAATTTGAAAATTATTTGAAAGAAGAATTTCATACAATTATTTTATCGCATAATACTCCAATTCCAATCATTAATAAATATACCACACCTGAAACTTTGGGAAAAGACAGGCTGGCTTGTGCTGTTGGTGCATGGAAAAAATTTACAGGCAAAAATGTTTTGGCAATTGATGCAGGAACCTGCATAAAATATGATTTTGTTGACGCTTCAGGAATATATCATGGTGGCGCTATTTCCCCCGGATTAAATATGCGGTTTAAAGCATTGCATAATTATACAGCTAAGTTGCCGTTACTCAATACAAGTATGCTGAACAACAGTGCAATGCAGGTTACAGGCGATTCTACAGAACATTCTATTATATCAGGGGCATCTCTTGGGGCAGCTTTTGAGGTTGATGGTGTTATTGACCATTATATAAAAACATTTGATGATCTGCAGGTGTTATTAACAGGCGGCGATGCACCTTTCT
>JACMJP010000209.1 GCA_014380545.1 Chitinophagales bacterium
TGAATATGTTTTAATGTTTCAGCAAGATGCAGTTGAATTAATGTATCCCATTTTTTCCATTTACTATTCTTATTAAAATAATTTTCATTAATATTTAATGAATCTAATTCATCCATCATTCCATTAAGATCATTTGCCTGTTTTTCAGCAAGCAGAAATCCTTTTTGCGCTAGATCAATTGCAGGTTGAATTAATTCCTCCCATTTTAATTTTCCATATTTCTTATGCGCCTCCCACATACCATCAACTGAGCCGGGGACACCACTTGCAAGCTGCGAAGTTTCAATTGCAAAACGATTAACTGAACTATCAGCATTTAAAAACATATCTCTATAAGCCATAGCCGGAGCTTTCTCCCTGAAGTCTAATGTATTTGTTTCTCCGTTATTTAATCTCAACACCATAAAACCTCCGCCGCCAATATTGCCCGCATTCGGATAAACAACAGCCAAAGCAAATTGAACTGCCACTGCAGCATCCACTGCATTGCCTCCTTTCTTTAAAATTGCAATTCCAACTTTAGTTGCTTCAGCATGCGCAGAAACAACCATTGCATCCTCTGCAATTACACCTTCTGTTTTATTCTGGGTTTGTGCTTTACAACTTCCAAAAAAATAAATTGCGAAGAGAAAAAAAGAAAAATATTTCAGCATGTACATTGTATTATTTGCGAAGTTGAGAAAAATATCTTTTGTTGATTAAATTTGTATGATATATTTTTCCACTAACGTATGGTTGAAGCTGTAAATTATATTGTATTGGCAATTCCTGTTTTCTTTTTACTTATAGGTATTGAAATATTGATAGATAAGTTGCAACATACAGGTTATTACAGGATGAATGATGCGATCTCTAATTTGAATGCGGGTATCACAGAACAGATAACTGGCGCTTTTTTGAAATTATTTGTTGTGGGTATTTATATTTTTTGCTATGAACAGTTACGTTTTGCAACAATTCCTTCCAACATTTTCACATGGATAATTCTATTTATTGGTGTAGATTTTTTTTATTACTGGTTTCACAGGTTTGCACATGAGATCAATTTTCTATGGGGCGGGCATGTTGTGCATCATCAAAGCGAAGAATATAATTTAAGTGTTGCATTGCGGCAGGGAGCATTTCAAAAATTCGGATCATTTATATTTTACTTACCGCTTGCTTTTATTGGTTTTGACCCTGTGATGTTTATTGTAGTCAGTCAAGTTCAAACGCTCTATCAATTTTGGATACACACAAAAACGATAAATAAACTTCCTGCTCCAATAGAGTTTGTATTTAATACGCCGTCGCACCATCGTGTACATCATGGAAGAAACCCGAAATATATTGATCGCAATCATGGAGGTACGTTAATTATCTGGGACAGAATGTTTGGCACATTTCAAAAAGAGGAAGAAGAAGTGGTGTATGGAATTACAAAACCATTAAACACATGGAACCCTTTAAGGGCGCAAATTGATTTCTGGAAGATATTATTTGCTGATGTATCAAAAACAAGATCATTCTCTGATAAAATAAAATTGTTGACCAATCCACCAGGCTGGTATCCTGCAGAATTAGGCGGGCCAGTTGTGGCCCCTGAAATAACTATTCCTACTGCTGATAAGTATGATATTTCAATTCCAGTAAAATTAAATTATTATATATTCGCTCAATTTTTATTCATACTCGGAATCACTTCCTATTTTCTCTTTTCTTTCGACAATTTTGATTTAATAACAAAAGTCATTTTTGCTGGGTTTGTAATTTTTTCTATCTCAAGCATCGGAGGAAATTTGGAGATAAAAAAATGGGCATTTATTTGTGAAGTCATCCGGCTGATTGCCACACCAGTTTTTTTCTTTTATTTAATACAGAAAAATTATTTTGCCCCCGACCAAATCTATTTCTTATATATCACAGCAGTAATTTCATTCCTGTCATGTATAATCTATTTTTCTTTCAGAAAAAACTTCACATCCTGAATCATGAAGAATAATGCACAAGTCTTCTTGTCAGCATACATGATAACAGCAATGGTGCATTTGTTCTGCCTTGCAGCTCAAAAAGAACAGGCTGAAACAATTTCCAAGATTTTGCTTATGCCATTTCTTATCGGTTATGTGATAGTGTCAGCAGGAAATACTATTAAACCCGCTTTGTTTTTATTAATTGCGTTATTATTCAGTTGGGCAGGTGATATTATTTTACTGAATTCAGGAGAAGACGTCTATTTTATGTTTGGGCTGGCTTCATTTTTATGCGCACAGATAGCATATATCTTTACTTTCAAAAAATTTTCACTAAAAAATACTCAAAGAATTTCAGGATTTTATTTTGTTCCTTTCATAATTTATGCAACAGCTTTATTTATTCTGGTTTACCCGAAACTTGATACTATGCTTTTACCGGTAGCATTGTATACAATTATCATTACCCTCATGGGAATTGCAGCGTTGGCAAGAAAAGGAAAAACAACTTCATATAGTTTTCAATTTGTTCTTATTGGAGCTATTAGTTTTATTGTTTCTGATTCTCTTATTGCGATCAACAAATTTTATAATTCTTTTAATGCTGCGTCTATTTGCATTATGCTCACTTACATAGTTGCACAATATTTAATTGCCACAGGATGTGTGCTGCATCTGTGGCAATCGAAGGAAAATTAAACCAATCATTATGAAAACAAAACCAATAATATTAAGGGCGGAGGTATAATTCGTTATCACCTAATTCAATAAAAGAGATATGATTATTTTGGTCAATAAAAACAGATATTTTATCTACTTTTTCGCCCTCCATTTTTACCGTGTTGCAATTCACTTCAATCTTTGCACGAATCAAACATTTATCTGAAGTATTAACATATTGTTCAATATTGTTTACTTTAAACGAATATGTTTTGTCAGCTTTTTTATAGGTGATATATTCATCATCAAATTGAATAGAGATAGTATTTTCTGAAACAACAACAGGTTCGTAAGAAGTCTTAGCATTCTCAACCACCATGTATGGATGAATTACATTCCCCTTTAACTGAAAATAATTAGATACTGAAACATCATTTATACTTGTTGAGGAAAGAATATTTGAAACCTTCTTTTCATTTTCGTCATGATTTACAGTTGTTTCATTATATGCAAGTGCATCATTAAAATTTGTAGTTTGTGCCGATATATTAAAACATAGAATAGTCGCTGCTATAAGTAAAGTATGTTTAAGTCTCAGTAAGTGTCTGTTCATTTGGTTTGAATTTTCAACAATATTAACGGGGTTGCTGTTAACTGTAACAAGCAGCAAAGGAACTTCTGTGACGGCTTTTATAAATATATTTAAATAAAGATGAAGCAAATGACGAACTGTAGCAGTGAGTTCAGGCAAATTTTTTACAAAGAAAAGTATTTTTTATGGTGACAATTTATCTGCTCAAATACGCCCGAAATCAATTTCACTAACGAGTTATTTGTAACAGCAATTCATCAAAAAAGAGATGAGATTACTAGGTGAAAGCTCCCATTTTACCTGATATACTGATATATTTTTTACTGAATAAAAATATTTGAATATTATTTAACTGTCCGATAATATATTAATTGATACCATGTTTCCTGTTTTGCAAAACATTTTCAAGATTCCATTCTATTCTATTTTCAAATGCTGCCTGGCGAACAGTGCAATCTGTTTTAATACATATTTTACACATCATTGGAGGGACACAGGCATCCACATGTACAAACCATTCGCTTGATGTTTCATGATTTAAATGAATGAGCTGCTCCATTTTTTCTAATTCATCATGTCCTTCTTTAATAGAAAAATAGTAAGGTATAGTTAAATGAGAATCGAAATGTAATGTTGAGCCATATTTAATTATTCTCAGATTATGAATATCAACCCAATTTGGTCCACGATTATTATTAAGGGTTGAAATAATAGAGTTTAATAATTCAGTATCGGCTTCATCCATAATGCCGGCAACTGAGCGGCGAACAATTCTAATTCCTTCATAAGAAATATATAATCCAAAAAGAATAGCGACAACACTATCTATCCATTCATACTTAAAAAAATAAATCAACGCTAAACCAATCAATAAACCAAGCGTACTCCATCCATCGCTTTTCAAATGTTTTCCTCCTGCAATTAATGTAAGAGAATTTGTTTTCTTCCCTCTTTTTTCCATTATCCATCCCATTAAAAAATTAATTGCTCCGGCTATAGTGATGAGAATAATTCCTGAACCGATATTTTGAATAGAATGCGGGTAAAATAAATTGAAACCAGATTTACCGATAATAATAATTCCTGCAATTAAGATCATACTCCCTTCAATACTTGCAGAAATGAATTCAATTTTTCCATGACCGTATGGATGATCTTTATCTTTCGGTTTAGCAGCAAGTATTAAACTATATAAACCAAATGCACCGGCAACAATATTTACAACGGATTCAAGAGCATCCGTAAGAATTGCGTTTGAATGTGTGATAAGATATGCAGTAAATTTTATGAGCAATAAAAGAATTGCAACTGCAACAGCGAATTTTTGGAGTTTAATGTTATTCTGCATATTAAATAATATTGAACAACATTAATTAAAATTGATCAAAATTTATACTCAGTCTGAAAATATTGTTCAATTTTATTTAATTATTAAATTCTGTCAATCCTTAATGCGCTTCCAGCCAATTAACCCCTGCTCCAACTTCCGCTTCAATAGGAACATTTAATTCCATTGCATGTACCA
>JACMJP010000210.1 GCA_014380545.1 Chitinophagales bacterium
GGTTTTTTTTATTTCCTCAATGCGTTCTAATGCATTGTCAAATAATTCATCCTCACTCATTGCCTGTAATTTCTTAGCAGAATTTAAAATACCTCCACCTGCTGCTGCAATTTCTTCATAACTTTTTCCTTTCATGCGCATTACAAATTCTTCCTCCCGTGTTGCAGCAAAAACCAAATGTGTATGGCTGTCGCAAAATGCAGGTAAAACAAATTTATCTGAAGCGTTAATTATTTCATCAGCTCTTTCAGGAGCATCACTCATTTTTCCGAAAGACTCTATTCTTTTATTTTCTATTAATAGAAATGCATTATTTATTTGGGGAATTTCAGACATTTCCTTCCCACGAACAAGTTTTCTTGCTCCGGTATCTGTTTGAAAAAGAGTTTTTATATTTTGAATAAGTACTGTCATTAATACAAATATCTATGAAAAGAATGGAATCCTATAAAATGAGTGATTCTCATTAATTTCGCACCTATGCCGGGTAATACTTTTGGAAAAATATTTCGTATCACAACATTTGGTGAATCACATGGCGTAGCATTAGGAGTTATTATTGATGGATGCCCTCCGGGATTAGAATTGGATTTGGAATTCATGCGTAATGAAATGCAAAGAAGAAAACCCGGACAATCAAAAATCACTACCCAAAGAAAAGAGGAAGATGAGTTTGAGATTTTAAGCGGAGTTTATGAAAATAAAACCACAGGGACACCGATCGGGATCATTATCCGAAATGAAGATCAAAAATCAAAAGACTATTCACATCTTGTAGATAATTACCGCCCGAGCCATGCTGATTTTACGTACGATGAGAAATATGGATTCAGGGACCATAGGGGAGGAGGCAGAAGCAGTGCAAGGGAAACTGCTGCAAGGGTTATTGCTGGAAGTATTGCAAAACAATTATTAACAAAAGAAAATATTTCTGTTATAGCTTATGTAAACTCAGTTGGTGAAATTAAAGTAAATAAAAAATATAGTGAATTAGATCTTTCGAAAATTGAAAATAATATTGTGCGATGCCCTGATGAAGATGTTGCTGAAAAAATGATTGAACTTATTTCTGAAATAAAAAAAGAAGGCGATACAATTGGAGGAACAATTAATTGTGTAATTAATAATGTGCCGGCAGGAATTGGCGACCCTGTTTTTGATAAATTACATGCCGATCTTGGAAAAGCAATGCTGAGTATAAATGCAGCAAAAGGATTTGAATACGGAAGCGGATTTGAAGGAACAAAAATGAAAGGCAGCGAACATAATGATCTGTTTGATTATGATGTAGCGAATAAAAAAATAATTACAAAAACAAACTATTCGGGGGGAATCCAGGGAGGAATAAGTGATGGAATGGATATTTATTTTTCCGTAGCATTTAAGCCTGTCGCAACAATATTGCAAAAGCAGGAAAGCGTAAATAAGCAAGGCGAAAAAACTCTTGTTGAAGGAAAAGGAAGACATGACCCATGTGTGTTACCAAGAGCGGTATCCATAGTTGAGGCAATGGCAGCATTAGTAATTATTGATCATTTATTAATTCAGAAAAC
>JACMJP010000211.1 GCA_014380545.1 Chitinophagales bacterium
CGTATATATGGTACTTGTTACGGATATGACGAAAGTAACACAAGAGAGCTATGGTGCCTTACTACCAATTATGCAAAAACTGGATTCAGCAAAAGCAAAGTGGTTCGTTGTGAGTGTGAGTGATCTTGCGTTAGTTAAGCAAATGGCGGATGCAGCAAAAATTAATTTTCTGTACTACAATTCTGACGGTGATATTTTAAAGCAGATCATGGAAGAGAATACAGGCATTGTTGTATTACAGAAAGGAGTTGTTGTAAAAAAATATCGTGAAGGGCAAATACCCTCACCTGATGAATTAATATCTCAATAAATCATATCTTTTGCTAAGCTATATTATAAAAAAGATAATTGCGGGAATTTTTGTATTACTGGGTGTAGTGATATTGGTATTTTTACTTTTTCAGTTAGTCCGTTTTAACCCGGCATATGCATCTGCAGGGGAGCAGGCAAATGAACAAACCATTCAGAATATTTCCAAAGAACTCGGCCTGGATAAATCCATGGGGATGCAGTTGCGGATTTATTTAAATAATATATCCCCACTTTCAATTTACAACACAACTGATCAGGCAAGTTCTTTTTTTCTTGACGATAAAAAATATAATTATAAAAAAATAATTTCATTTTCTGATAAAGCATTTGTTATTAAAGCCCCTTACCTGGGAAGGTCATTTCAAACAAACAGAAGTGTTGTTAACCTGATGAGTGAAAGAATTCCAAATACACTTGTACTTGCATGCACTGCAATTTTATTTGCAACAGTCATCGGAATAATACTTGGAGTAATTGCATCCATAAAACCTAATTCATTAACTGACAGTATTTGCACGGCGGGATCAGTATTAGGAATTTCACTGCCTTCTTTTTTTGCAGCGATTGTACTGCAACTAATTTTTGCATATATGCTTGCAGCAATTACAGGATTTAATTTAACAGGCGATTTAATAGTTGCTGATGAATATACAGGTGAAAACTATCTTTCAATAAAGAATTTAATTCTGCCCGCAATTGCATTAGGCATCAGACCTATTGCAGTGATAACCCAAATAACAAGGAGTAGTATGCTGGATATTTTGCATGCAGATTTTGTGCGCACTGCCTATGCAAAAGGTTTATCGCAACGAATTGTATTATTTAAACATGCTTTACGCAATGCATTAATTCCTGTTATCACTTCTGTTACAGGTTGGTTTGCATCTTTGCTCGCCGGTGCTTTTTTTATTGAAGTTGTATTTCAATATAACGGAATCGGACTGGAAACAATTAACGCAATAAAAACAAAAGATATTCCTGTGGCAATGGGGGCCATGTTATTTACTGCGGGGATTTTTGTTGTGATAAGTGTTTTAACAGATATACTATATAGCATTGCCGATCCGAGAGTGAAAGTAAAAAGCAATTAAATAATTTATGCGCATCTATCTCATTGGTTTTATGGGTTGTGGTAAAAGTACAGCAGGGAAAAAACTTGCTGCTAAAATGTCTTTGCCTTTAATGGATCTTGATAAAACGATGGAAGATATTGAAGGGAAAAAAGTGAGTGAAGTGTTTGCTGAAAAAGGTGAGACCTATTTTCGAAACCTTGAAAAAGATGTACTGCATGACACTACATTTTATACGGATGCAATTATTTCCTGCGGTGGCGGCACACCATGTTTTTTTGATAACCTGCAATGGATGAAACAAAATGGTGTAACAGTTTATTTAAAAGCAACACCTGATTTTTTATTCAGCAGATTAAAGGAGAAAAAGGCAAAACGTCCGCTTATAGCAAATATGGATGATATTGAATTACTCAAGTATATCAAAACAAAATTGTCTGACAGGGAAAAATATTATTTGCAAGCTGATATAATTGTGCAGGCGCAGGATCTTGATGTTGATGTATTAATTTCAATCATCAGGAATTATTTAAAATGACTAAATAAAAGGAACCTGAAATTTTTAAAAAATTTTAAGTACTCAATGCGTAACAGAAAATTGAGAATATTTTTAGTTTAACAGCGTTCAAGTGTACTGTTTGCTACCACCAAAGTTTATTAAATACATTAAGTTTCAAATTACCACTTAACCCGCTATTGCTTATATACAATGTTGTGTGTTTGTTACTTTTTATGTTAATAGTCCTTATACTTTTTAGCACCCAATAGTTAGAGGTTGTCATTATCCTCCAAAATGATTACAACGTTTCCTGTTTTTTCTCCTTTTTCAACAAATCTATACGCTTCGGCAATATCTTCCAATGAATATCTTCTATCAATAACTGCTTTAAACTTTCCTTCTTCAATGAGTTTTTTGATAAAAAGTACGCTTCTTAGACAGTTCGTAGGAATCGGAAATATGACTTTTTTATTGCCAATTATTGATGTAAAAAGAGCGAGGAAAGGGTTTTGAATCAGCGGACCTAATTCCGATGAAATATATACCCCACCTGATTCTAACAATGATTTACACTTTGCAAATGAGCTTTTACCGACTGCGTCAAAAACGAAATTATATTTTTCATTGGACCTGGTAAAATCCTCTTTTGTATAATCAATTACTTTATCAGCTCCTATCGATTTTACCAATTCGATATTTTTCTTATTACACACGGCAGTCACATTTGCTCCAAAGTATTTTAGAAGTTGAACCGCTGCAGAACCAATAGCTCCTGTTGCACCATTAACGAGAACTTTTTGTCCACTTTTTAGGCTCAATTTATTTATTGCATTATATGCATAGTGTGCACCTTCCAAACTCGCTGCAGCTTGTTCATATGTAATGTTATTGGGTATTGTTGTTAGCCCTTTATCCTCGGAGAATTTCATGTACTGGGCATGAGAGCTTAAACCATTGTCATCAAACCCGAAAACTTTATCCCCGGCTTTAAACAATACAACGTCTTTGCCAACAGCTTCAATTTGACCTGCAAAATCGGTTCCGAGAATCGGTTTGTTTGGTTTGAGTAATCCTGTGAGAAACCTCATAATAAAAGGTTTTGCTCTAAGCATTGCACAATCTGTTCGATTAACAGTTGTGGCATATACTCTTATGAGTACCTCGTTGTCTTTAGGAGTAGGCTTTTCTACTTTTTTGATCTTGAGGACACTCGGTGATCCATATTTTTCATATACAGCTGCCTTCATGCTATTCAAATTCGTTTTTTGTAATGACACACAACATTTAAATATGCGAAACAAACTTACTAAAACTTGCGATAAGCCATCGAAAAGGGACGGATTACCCAATTGCGTTTTGCATTTTATAATTAACTAAAATAATAATTCAGAATAAAAAAAATCATCACACTTCCACCTCTTTCCATTTCCCCTTTCTGAATAAAACATATACAGCAACTGCCATTAATGTTTCTGCTACAGGCACTGCAACAAAAATTCCTGTTGCACCAAGCGAAGTATATTTATGCAGTATATAAGCAAAAGGAACCTGGAAAAGCCAGAAACCAAAAAAGTAAACCCATGTGGGTGTTCTTGTATCTCCGGCACCATTAAACGCCTGTGTCATCACCATACTTACTCCGTAAAATATATAGCCGGAGCTTACAATTTGTAATGCAAGTACAGCATATTTTATTTGCTCAGTTTCAGAAGCAGGAATAAAAATTTTCACCAAAGGATGAGCAAATGCAACAAAAATAAAAGTTACGAATGCCATAAATATTGCATTGTATTTACTGGTGATCTTCACACTTTGTTCAGCCCGCTCCGGCAATTTAGCACCAAGATTTTGACCGACTAATGTTGCGACAGCATTGCTCATTCCCCAGGCAGGTAAAATAAAAAATATAATTAAGCGAATTGCAGTTTGATATCCCGCTGATGCGGCACTTCCATATTCTGCAACCATAGCCGCAAGAAATATCCAGCTTGCTGATGCAATAATAAATTGAAATGTTGCCGGAGATGCAATATTTATTAAACCTTTTATTATGGAAAAATTAGGTTTGAAATGATGCAGTTTGATTGTTAAAAGTCCCGATGCTTTTCTCAAATGATATATTTGATATAGTACACCAACAGCTCTTCCTGTGGTGGTTGCAACTGCTGCGCCTGTTACTCCCATTTCAGGAAAAAATGCGATACCAAAAATTAATAAAGGATCAAGAATAATATTAATAATATTTCCTATCCACAAACTGCGCATTGCTATCGCAGCATTTCCAGCACCCCTGAAAATTCCATTAATAAGAAATAATAAAATGATAATAACATTTCCACCAAACATTATTCTTGCGTACATAGTACCCATAGCAATTGCTTCAGGTTGCGCACCCATCA
>JACMJP010000212.1 GCA_014380545.1 Chitinophagales bacterium
CAGATGCACATGTATATTTTTGCAGGATTGTTTTAGCTTCTTCAATCTCTCCCGATTGAAAAATAGTATTAAAATATTGTCCTACTAATTTCCATTTTAAGGCTTGTATTTCTTTTTTATCTGCATAAAATACTGCAAGTGAATCTGTATAATTAATAGATAATTCATAATCACTGTTTTTGGACCAATAACTTAAATTTGAGTTGTTTAATTGATCATAAAATTCCAGAATGACATATTCAGTCTGAAATAATTTTATGGCTCTGTAAAAAATAATATATGCAGATTGAATATCTCCTTCACTATAAATTCCATGTGCAAGATCAATAAATAATTCCGGGAGATAGGGTTTTGAGATTTTGCCTGCAGTAAAAGCTTTATAAATTTCTGATGCGGCAATATTCATTTCCTCAAGTGCTGCATATTCATCACCTTCCAGTATTTTTATTTTTGCTGATGCATACATAAATTCCGGAAGTACGTCAATTTTCATTAATACATTTACTAATCGAAGCGCTAATTTGGTGTTCTCATCATCAATTAATTTTTCTGCTTCTGCAAGTGCTGTATTTAAAATAAAGGAATATTGTTCTGTATGTTCAGCCAGATATTCTTTTCCGTTTGTTTTATCCTGCAGAAAATCTAATGTGTTGAGTGCAGCTTCAATTTTATAAATATTGATTTCTCCGTTTGATGTGTGCAAACCGAGTTGTAGTGTGCTGAGTGATTTATAGAAATAAGCGTCTAAATTCTTTTTGTCCTTTTCAATTTCTTTTTTGCATTGTTCGAAACATTTTTCATAATCGCCTTTATCATACAAGACGATAAATTTTTGTGCGAAGAGTTGGGTAAGTAATAGTGCAAATAAAATAGTTGTGTGTATTTTCAGCATGCAGTAAAATAACGGAAACAGTTTTGTAAAAAGTATCTTTGCGTCATGAAATTTTCTGAAAGCCAGATTGGCTTGGCATTTCGATTAAAATGCCCGAGATGTAAAACGGGTGAATTATTTCTCGACCGTAATCCCTATCATCTGAAAAATTTAGCTAAAATGCCTAAACATTGTGCAAATTGTAATTTAGGATATTTCCCCGAGGCGGGATTTTATTATGGGGCTATGTGGATCAGTTATCTTGTAGGTATTCTCATGAGTGTGATAATTATTTGTGTTTTGATGTTTGGTTTTCATGTAGAAACAAAATGGGCGTTTGCGGGATTTGTATTATTTCATATTCTATTTTCTCCATACCTGTTTAAATTTTCAAGAGCATTGTGGCTAAGTTTTTATGTGAACCAGCATAGAGATATTTGAAGCAGCAATTTAAAGGGTTTGTGAAACTTCCTGTTTATAAACTTTTCATTATATGATTTAATTTTTTTTTATTCAGTGACATATAGCATAACATCTATTTATTGTGTAGATCATCTTACATTGTCATACTTAAAACATTTTATTTTTATATACATAAATAATTCACATTTATGAATTTTATTAATATCTTAGAATTGTAAAAAACCTAAATTCATGAAACGACTAATATTCTCCTCAGTAGTTGTGTTGTTTTCCCGTGTTATAATGGCGCAGGCTCCACCAAAACCAAATGTTTTATTTATTGTAGTTGACGACCTTAATGATTATGTCGAAGGATTTGATGGCCAACCGCAGATAGAAACACCTAATTTTCGTGAAGTCGAAGAGAGAGGATATACTTTTTTAAATGCTTTTGCAAATGCACCGGGATGTGCTCCTTCAAGAACAAGCATGTTATCAGGAAAAGATCTTAATTATACCAAAGTATATAATAATGACGATTACGGATTTTCTTTTCGTACTGAGTTTAATGCAGCTTCAGGAAATGAGGTAGTATATACACTGCCCGAAATATTAAAAGACAGTGGTGGTTATTTCACTTATTACATTAATAAGATTTTTCATGGTGTAGATGAAGGCGATATGGATAATTCAACTTCAGATCAATGCGAAAAGGGAGACTCATGGAATAAACAAACAGTTATAGAAGAGTCAAATGAGTTCGTAATGGAGGCCCTCAGTTATACACATAGTCCGGCTTTTCCCTGGGCAAAAATCCCCGACTCTCTTGAACATTATATGCAGGATGTAATAGGAACAGATTCTGCTATTCAATTTATAAATGCATATGCGGCAGGAACAGTTAATACTTGCGGAAATCCTTTTTTCCTTGCCCTGGGATATCATCGCCCGCATTCAGGAAGACTAATACCTGAAAAATATTTTCCACCTTATTATTCAGATGATATATATGAATTCCCGCTTCCTCTTCCTTATAATAATCCAGTAAATATTTATCCGAATAATGGTGTAGTTATGCCTCCTCAGCCTACAATGAAATGGGCTGATTTTTTTGCTTTGCCTCCAACCGGAATTGCAAGAACAATTGCTGATGCAGGAACTATTGAAGGTGATATTATGGCATATGCAATAGGACTTACTCCGTTGCCACTTATTGCAACAGGGTTGACAACTACGCAACGTCTTGAAGTCGTTAAAGAAGTTGAAAGAGCTAATCATGTTATAAGTTATATGGCTGCGGTTCAGTTTATTGATACTCAATTAGGCAGATTACTGGAGTCCCTTGAAAGCCATCCTGATTTACTGGAAAATACAATTATTGTATTGATCAGTGATCATGGCTATTCGCTTGGTGAAAAAAGGCATTATTCAAAATGGAGTTTATGGGAAACAGACCTTCGCATTCCATTTATTATTGTTGATCCTAAAAAATCCGGGAATAAGATATCTACTAAAACTGTATCACTACTTGATATATTCCCAACTGTTTTAGCAATGACAGGAACCTCCGTACCTAAATTTGATGATGGCTCGGCTTATCTTGATGGCTCAAGCCTGGTTCCGTTAATAAATAATATAAATACTCAATGGGAAAAACCGGTACTTTCTACATATAAAAAAAATGCAACGTCGGGTTCCTGTTTTCCGCACTATTCTGTTCGCAGCGAAAAATTTCATTATATCCGCTACCAGGCAAATAACGCAACGGGATTTCCCGGAGGTGCCTGCGATACTTTATCTCATGTGTATGAAAAAGAATTATATGAAATTGGTGTAAACAGGGAAACAGATCCTTATGAATGGAAAAATATTGCCTCTGATCCGGATTATAAACCGATTATAAATTATCTGGATAACTTTTTCCCCGATAGTATTTTTTATAATAAAAAAGTGAATAAGGTTGTAATTACGAATAATGCTACTCCTTGTTTATTATCAGGCACTGCGAAAATAAAATTAAAAGCAAAATTATATACTCCTGAAGGAGCATTAATAGCGCCGGGGGCTTTATCAGCTTACCAATTTAAATGGTCAACAAATTTAACTGCTGTAACATTTACGGGTGTGAATTATACATTTAATATGGCTTCTTTACCGGCGGCTATTTTTAGTGCAGAAGATAAGATCATTTTGTATTTACATGTATATAGCACCTTAACCGGAAAACTTGTTGCCTTTGATATGAAAACTTATTATATAAATAGCTTATTCCTTCCAATGGCCACATACAACACAAATCTAAGCGGAGCACAGGTAAGTATTCTTGATTATAATATTACAGGTACTTACACAAATACTAAATGGGATTTTGGTGACGGTTACCAAACTGAAGATTTTTTACCGGCACCATATTCATATTCTTCAATTGGTACGTACACTATAAAAAATACTGTTCAATATGGAAACGGATGCAGTATCAACTTCTCTAAAAATATTAATATTACTGAATTAAAGGAAGCCTTAACTTCAAGTGAAGAGGGGTATGCTTATAATCTATATCCTAATCCGGCATCTTATTTATAGATTGTAACAGAACGTATAACAACATTAAATTACTGGTTATAAATATTTTTGGTGAAACCATGCTGGAGAATGAGTATAATAATAATGAAACAATAAGAATAGATGTATCATTGCTTGTACCAGGCTTTTATTCTGTAAGGATGGTTACAAATAATATGTTTACAAATGCCTGTAAGTTTGAAGTGATAAAATAGAGCATTGTTTAATGAATAAGGTTTTTACAAGAAACCATATTCATTGATTTTTAGAAAACAAAAGAAAACATACGGTTGTAATCTTTCACAGTTTCGATATTTTTTCCTTCTTCTTCCTGGAAAGGGTTGTTGTTGGTTTCTTCTTCCTGTTCATCTGTTTCTTCATCCTCTTCAATTTCTTCTTCAGGGGTTTCTTCTTCTTCTTCGTTAGAATTTACGATTTGCAAAATGTGTAATAGCATGCTGTCAACGGGATTCAGGATGAACGGAGTTTTTGTTAATTGCATAGTTGAATTTTTCCGAAAATTAAACTGATTGTATTAAGGGGGTGTATTGTTGTGTTTGAGTTTGTATTATGAATTTGTTAAGAGAATTAAAAGAAAAGAAATTGACATACATCTATGTTCACAACTCATAGTCCCGCCATATATATCATAATGTTTTCCAGCTTCTGTTTTATTTCTGCACTGCCGCAAGTGTAATTATTCATCATAACACTAAAGCATAATAATTTGCCTGATTTTGTTTGTACGTATCCTGAATAGCTGCGCACCTTACTCATGCTGCCACTTTTTGCAAATATTTTCCCTTCTGCTGTGGTGCCATTTGTAATACTTTTTAAGGTTCCGCTTTCTCCTGAAACAGGCAATGAGTTTTTATAAATATTAAAATTATTTTGTGCATAAGCATATTTTAAAAATGAACACATCTGCATTGTTGTAATAACATTTAATCTTGATAAACCACTGCCGTCTTCCATATTAAAACCTTTCAGGTTCATTCCTTTTTCGCCCCAGTAACTACGCACCACCTTGCTACCTGATGTTGTACTGCCATCGTTTAATTGTTCTTTGCCAATTGTTTTTAATAATGTTTCGGCATATAAATTAATGCTTTCCAAATTCGTTTCATTAATAATTTCAATTAATGGTGCAGATGTATGTTTTAATAAAACATTTCTTTTTTTATTCAATTTAATTCCAAGTCTTTTTATCGCATACATGGTTGTTACCTGTTGCTCAATCGTAATCCCATTTTTTTCTAATGCCTTC
>JACMJP010000213.1 GCA_014380545.1 Chitinophagales bacterium
ACAATTAATATTTCTCACTTAGCAAAAGGACTTTATTTTATTGAAATAACAGATAATACGGGCAGTATAATTAAGACATTAAAGGTTACGAAGGACTAAAGGCTACTTATAATACATTGGTAACATAAATAGCAATAAAATAGATTTATTGTTCATACAGAATTAAACTATATTAAGTATCATAATTTCTTCTAAAGAATTCCGTTATTTTCGGGATGAAAGTAATCTACCTGATATTTAGTATTCTTTTTATATTCAATTCTTGTAACTCGCTTCAAAAAGCAGGTGAAGTTAATTTGAATCAAAGAAGCCTTTCCAGTAAAGTTTCTTCACTTACTCCGGAAGAGATGAAAAATATGGATAGTTTGAATGTTGATTTCCAGATACGGGGATTTTGTTATGCATATAGTAGCGAAAGAAACAGCAGACCTTCAAACGGTGAAGCCCATTCTTCAAACACACCTAAAATAGTTGACTCAAGTTTTGTGTTTGAAAAGAAAGAATTACAATTAATATTAAATGAAAAGGAACTCGTAAAATTTAATACTTCAGTTTTGGGGAATAAGTTATATTTGGTAAACCCTGCTTCTGATAAAATAACTTTTAAAGCAATGGATAGCAGATTGTACATCTACCCTGAAGCATTAAATGGAAATAATTGGGAACCCATCGGTTACTTACAATCAAGTTGGTGTGGAAATAGCTATCACACAATTATACTAGATACAAATGAATATTGGGAATTTAATGTTCCTGTTTTCAAAGGAAATTTTGAAACAAAAATGAGGTACGCATTAATTATTGATAAACAAACTACTATTTATTCAAATGAAATAAATGCTAAGATGAGTAAACAACAATTTAATGCTGACAGACAAGAGGGGCATGAACCTTACAATATTATGGATCCCTACAATAATTAATTTCACTTCGCTCTTATCGCCTCCACCGGATCCATTCTTGCTGCAGAAATAGCCGGGATAATACCCGCAAGAATTCCTATGCTTGTTGCAAGAATAACTCCTATCATAATATTTTGTCCGGATAAAATAAATTGAAATCCTGCAAAACTAGAAGCGAGTATAGTAATGATCCATACTAATAATAATCCAACAATACATCCTAATAAAGAAAGAATAATTGCTTCAAATAAAAACTCAAGTAGGATCATACTGTTTTTTGCACCAATAGATTTTTTTATACCTATAATACCTGTTCTTTCTTTCACACTCACAAACATAATATTTGCAATACCAAAACAGCCAACCAAACAACTGAATATACCAATGAACCAGCCCACCAAATTAACAACACTAAATATTTCATCAAATGCATCAGCGGCAAGTGTAACTTCATTAATTGCAAAGTCATTATTTTCTCTCGGGCTTAATTTTCTTGAGTTGCGCAAAATAGGCGTTATATCATCTTTAATTTCATCAGCAGTAACTCCGGCTTTTGGTTTCACTTCAATAACAGGATCAACAAAAGGGCTTTTCATATCCATTGTGCGGCGCACATAATTGTAGGGAATTAAAACATTATTATCATTTGAAATATCAATAATGCTCTCCCCTTCTTTTTCCAGCACACCAATTACTTTTACTTTCTTTTCAAGCACCCAGATAAATTTTCCCACAGCATTAATATTCGGCGGAAATAATTTTTTATAAACTTCATATCCAAGTATCACAACTCCTGATCCTGATGCGGACTCCGCAGGCGCAAAATATCTTCCGTCTTTAAAGTTGAGTGCATAAATTTTATCATAGTGTTCAGTAACTGCGCTCACATTCGCATTCTTCACAACATTTTCCATGTATTTTAATTCTGAACTGTTAAACCAGTTTTCCATTGCCACTGCTTCTGCTGTTGTTAACCGCTCATCCAGTAATTTATATTCTTCGTAT
The DNA here is from genome assembly GCA_014380545.1 of Chitinophagales bacterium. Taxonomy (GTDB): domain Bacteria; phylum Bacteroidota; class Bacteroidia; order Chitinophagales; family BACL12; genus JACMJP01. Next base: position 1,908 of record JACMJP010000213.1, read on the forward strand.
TTCATGGTAGGGCGCTTAATATACTCCCACCATTTATATTCTTCGTTGCCAAACTCCCAGGGCCATCTTTGCACATACAACATATCACTCCCCAGCTTTGCCACCCCTGAATCTATATTTTTCTTTAGCGAATCAACCGCCGATAAAACGGTTATGATGCAGAAAATACCAATGGTAACTCCAAGCAGAGATAAGAAGGTGCGCAGCTTATTATTTCTGAGCTCCTGGAATACTAAAGCGAAGGTTTCCTGTACAATGCGAAAGAGTATGCGCATAATTTGTTCAAAGATAATTTACAACTATTAATAAAAACGGTTGCAGATTGTTAATTTTGCGCCTGCAAATTAGCAAGGCTAAAAACTTTACTTACAAACATGAAATTATCTAAATTCAACTTTGAACTTCCAAAAGACATTATCGCACAAACACCAACAAAAGAAAGAGATGCCAGCAAGCTCATGGTAGTGCACAGAGCGACTGGAAAAATAGAGCACAAAAAATTTAAAAACATTATTGATTATTTCGGTGAAGGTGATGTAATGGTTCTGAACAACACAAAGGTTTTTTCAGCAAGATTATATGGCAGAAAAGAAAAAACGGGGGCAAAAATAGAAGTGTTCATGCTGCGGGAACTGAACCGTGAAATGCATTTATGGGATGTATTGGTTGATCCGGCAAGAAAGATCCGTGTAGGCAATAAACTTTATTTTGGTGATGATGATATGCTGGTGGCTGAAGTTGTGGATAATACCACATCAAGGGGAAGAACTATTCGTTTTTTACATGACGGCACACCTGAAGAACTGCGCCAGTTACTGGAAATATTAGGTGAAACACCGCTTCCTAAATATATTAAACATAAACCTACAGAAGAAGATAAAGAAAGGTATCAAACAGTATATGCAAAACATGAAGGAGCAGTTGCTGCCCCTACAGCCGGAATGCATTTTAGCAGAGAATTATTAAAACGCCTGGAAATAAAAGGAATAAATTTTCCCGAGATAACACTGCATGTTGGTTTGGGAACATTCCGCAGCATAGATGTAGAAGATCTTTCAAAACATAAAATGGACGCAGAATATGTAAAGATTGATAAGGATTGTGTTGAAATTGTTAACAGGGGTTTAGATGCAGGCAAAAGAATTTGTGCAATAGGAACCACAAGTATGCGGGCATGTGAAACTGCCGTTAACGCAACAGGAAGATTAAAAACTGAGGAAGGCTGGACAAATTTATTCATTCATCCGCCGTATGAATTTTCAATATGCGATGCATTGGTAACAAATTTCCATCTGCCAAAAACAAGTCTTATAATTCTTACTTCAGCATTTGCGGGTTATGATCTTACAATGGAAGCATATAAAATAGCAATGAAAGAAAAGTATCGCTTTTTCAGTTATGGGGATGCAATGCTGGTGATTTAAATTTAAATAGTGTAACGCATTAAAATTATAAAGCCCTCTTTCGAGGGCTTTTACATTATAGGGTTTTTATGTTCTCTAATATTCATCTTCGTTAAAGAAGAAATCATCGTGCGTTGGGTAATCGCTCCATATATCATCAATACCTTCGTAAAATTCTCCCTCATCCTCCAATTCCTGCAGGTTTTCTATTACTTCAATGGGGGCGCCTGAGCGAATAGCATAATCAATTAATTCATCTTTTGTGGCGGGCCAGGGTGCTTCTTCAAGGTATGAGGCTAATTCGAGTGTCCAATACATAATGTAAAACTGTTACTGTTTAAAATCGGGCGCAAAAATAGATTTTTTTTTGACTTCTGCAAGAGAAAGTTTTCACAAACTGTTTCTAACTTTTTTCAGAAGATTTTCTAAGCCTGCTTTTTAGTTGTATTGGGCACCCAGAGTATTTCCTCAACATCCAGTTCCAGGGCTATTTTTCTGCAAAGCATAAATAAATAATCGCTCAGCCGGTTCAGGTATTTTATTACAATTGCCTCTACCTCATCCAATTCATTTAAATGGGAAACCACCCTCTCCGCCCTCCTGCAAACAACTCTTGCAATATGACAGTAAGAAACAATAGTGTGTCCGCCGGGCAGAATAAAGTTTTTTAACGGGGGCACAAGCGCATCAATATCATCTATTGCTTTCTCAAGCATAATAATATCATCTTCGTTAATATCCGGCAATTGCATTTTACTCTTCACCGGGTCGCTGGCAAGATGTGAACCTATAACGAATAATTGATTCTGAATTACCCGCACCTGTTTTATTGTTGTGATATCAATGTCCTGGTCGGCTATTAAACCAATATAAACATTTAACTCATCCACAGTACCGTAAGCTTCAACCCGGATATGATGTTTAGGCACTTTTGTTCCGCCAATAAGAGATGTATTTCCGCCGTCACCTGTTTTGGTGTAAATTTTCATATTGCAAATTTAAAACAATGCGGCATTTCGAAATGAAGTTTTCTGCAAGTGTAAATAATAAACTTTTCAGAACTTTACGCCATGGCCTCAAAAGAATTGAACTGTTGTGTTTGCAAAAATGATGATGAAAATAAATTTACCCTGTATTATGATAAAGTAAATTATAAAGTGATGCAATGCACTGTATGCAGTTTTGTGTTTGTACCAACATCTTTCAGAAAAAATATTACCTATACAGATTATAAAGATGCAAGTGTAACAGAACAGGTGCGGAAAGGAAATAACTGGATAAAAATACAAAGGCACTTATTGCGGTATGATCTTATAGAAAAATATAAACCTTCCGGAAAATTATTTGATCTTGGAGCAGGTTGGGGGCATTTTTTATTAGCCGGTAAACAATGTGGTTATGATGTTTATGGAATTGAATTAAGTGAACAACCCGCCTATTATGCAAAGAACGATTTGCAATTACCTGTTGACAGGATCGACTTTTTTGCAATGTCTGAAGAAAACAAATTTGATATTATTACTCTGTGGGATGTGCTGGAACATATTGATGCAGCAGATACTGTTCTCGAAAAATGTTACAGGCTATTAAATAAAGATGGCATCATTGTAATTCAGGTACCACAAATTGACAGCTCCATCTCCAAACGATTTAAAGAGAACTGGAAAATGATCTCTTTAGATCATGTGAATTACTTCTCAAAAAAAACATTGCCACAATTACTGGAAAGCAGGGGGTTCATTGTAAAAGAAATAAGAACATCTGTTGAGCTAAAATTATTCCTGATGTATACATTGCTGCCATTTATCAGAAAAATATTCCCGAAAAGAAGAAAAATAAAACAAATAAATACATCTTCACAAAACATATCCTCAGCCGACAGGCAGGCTTTTTTTAATAAATTTACTTCTGCACCAAAATGGATATTGAGAGTTTTTGTCTTCTTTCATAATATCATTTACAAAATATTAGGACGGCTGAAAATTGGGGAAGAAATGATAATAGTTGCCCAAAAAAATTAATGAAATATTTAAGTATACTCACACTAAACTCTTCCTCAGCTCTGAAGGATTTAATTTATTCTCATTCACAGAATCGTTTTCAATTACCCCGTCTCTTATTCTTATGATACGATGTGCATATCTCGCAATGTCTTCTTCATGTGTTACAATAATTACTGTATTTCCTTTCTTGTGTATCTCTTCAAATAATTCCATTATTTCATAAGAAGTTTTGGTATCCAGGTTACCTGTAGGTTCATCTGCAAGAATAATAGACGGATTATTTACCAACGCTCTTGCAATAGCAACCCGCTGCCTCTCTCCCCCACTTAATTCATTTGGTTTATGATCCATCCTGTGCCCGAGATTTACTGCCGTTAATTGGTCTTTTGCAATTTTTGTACGGTCAGTCTTTTTCTTTCCGGCATATACCAGGGGCAGTGCTACATTTTCTATTGCATTTAATCTTGCCAATAAATTAAATGTCTGAAATACAAAACCAATTTCTTTATTTCTTACTTCAGCTAATTCATTTGCACTTCTCTTACTCACTAATATTCCATTCAAAATATATTCACCGGAGGTAGATTGATCTAAACATCCCACAATATTCATAAGCGTACTTTTTCCTGAACCGGAAGGGCCCATAATAGCTACATATTCATTTTTATTTATTATTAAATCAATACCTTTCAGCACTTCAATCTTCACTTTTCCCAGATCGTATGTTTTTATGATATTCTTTAATGAGATTATTTCAGGCATTTTGTATAAATGATAGTTAATTGTATTTAGTGATTTAAGTTCTTAATTTTTATTTTTTTTTTAAAACTTTCGGTACTTTAAAATAATCGCTGTCAGCAAGTGGTGCATTTTTTAATGCTTCCTCTTTTGTGATCTCCATTTTAACTTCGTCTTCCCGCATCACATTTGTTTCATCAATCATATAAATTAAAGGCTCCACTCCATCCACAGGAATTTCTTTAAGCTTATCTACAAAATCAACCATTTTATTCAGGTCTTTAATTATTTCCTGCTCTTCTGATTCTGTAAAATTTAATTTGGAAAGGTTGGCAAGCTTATCCACCAATTGTTTATCTACTTTCATAACGTAAAGATACAATCTATCAGATTTATAATTCTACCATTACACTCCCAGATAGCATATCATGAATAGCTCTTCTTTCATTATTTGTTGTAATAACCAAAAATGACAGCCATCCAAAAGCTATTTTAAAGGCATATCTTACATAAGCCTGAAAAATATTTATACGGTCTTCTTTGTTATTAAATTTTCGTACCCGGATACCATCTACCGAGTTCCCGATAGTTCCCCCAAAAGTCATACATAAGGGTTCATATACAACCCAGAGTAAAATAAATGCTGCAGCTCTGATCCAGGTTGGAGGGTTCTCAATAATATTTAAAATACTTCCTATAATTACCATAGCAATAACAATCATTAACGAATCACTTAAAATACTTTGAATCCTCTTTTGCAGTGATGGATAGTTATAAGGATCCTTTTCTTCCACAGAATTTGTGGAAATAACTTCGTCATCTAAAATATTTTCTCCCCGATTTTGCATGTTCTTATGTTCCATAAAATTTCATATTCACGGTTAAGATAAGAAGTTTACCCAAATGGCGATACTTTAATAACCGGGAATGTGTTTGAAAGTAAATACTTCATTTATCTTTGCCGCCGTATGGAAATTGTAGTAAGTGGAACAAGACCAACAGGAGTGCTGCATCTCGGTAATTATTTCGGGGCAGTGCGCAACTATGTGCGCATGAGTGAAGATCCAAATTACACATGTTATTTCTTTATTGCAGATTATCATTCACTTACTACCCATCATCAACCTGCTGAACTTACAAAACTAGTTAAGCAAACTATTGCTACGTATTTAGCCTGTGGTTTAGACCCCAAAAAAGTTGTCATATATATACAAAGTCATTTGCCGCAAATTCCTGAATTATACCTGTTGCTCAATATGCTTGCTTACAAAGGTGAACTGGAAAAAGTAGCAACTTTTAAAGAAAAAATAAAAATGCACAGCGAAAATATAAATGCAGGATTAATGACCTATCCCGTTTTAATGGCTTCAGATATTATTATTCACCGTGCACACAAAGTACCGGTAGGAAAAGACCAGGAACAACATCTTGAAATGACAAGAAATTTTGCAAAAAGATTTAATTCAAGATATGATGTTGATTTTTTTCCTGAACCTGTTGCGTATAATTTCGGAAGCGAATTAATAAAAGTTCCGGGTCTTGACGGAAGTTTAAAAATGAGTAAATCAGGAGCGGCAAATAATGCTGTTTATTTAGATGACGGCGATGATGAGATAAGGCGCAAAGTAATGAAAGCAAAAACGGATGGCGGACCAACAGAACCAAACCAGGTAAAACCACAGGAAATAAAAAATATTTTTGAATTGATGGATATTGTATCTGCACCCGATACGATCCGGCATTTTAATGATGCATATAATAACTGTAATATCCGCTATGGCGATATGAAAAAACAGTTGGCTGAAGATATGATAAAATGTATTGCACCTTTTCGTCAGAAAATAAATGAATTATTGGTAAATGAAGATTACCTTCACAAAGTTGTTCGCAAGGGTGGAGAGGCAGCAAGGGAAAGTGCTGACAAAACGATAAGCGGAGTTAAAAAAATTATGGGATTGAATTATTTTTAAGCGATGGCAAAGAAAAAAATAACGCCTACTAGAAAGGTAATAAAGGCAAAACCTGCAGTAAAAAGTAAACCCCCGGCAAAACCTGCTGCAAAAAGTAAAACAGTTGCTAAACCTAAGCCAGTTGTTAAAACAAAAGTTGAAGCAAAACCAAAACCTGTTGTAACAATAAAAGAAAAAAATAAGGAAGCAATTATTCCGGAATTTAAAATTAAACATGTTGCGGTTGCAGGAAATATTGGTGCAGGAAAAACTACGCTTACAAAATTGTTAGGCAAACATTATAACTGGGAAGCGCATTATGAAGATGTAGAAAATAACCCATACCTCTATGATTTTTATCAGGACATGCCAAGATGGGCTTTTAATCTTCAAATTTATTTTTTAAATAACCGCTTTAAACAAATACTGGAAATACAAAAAGGAAGTAAAACTGTTATACAGGACAGAACAATTTATGAAGATGCTCAAATTTTTGCGCCCAACCTGCATTCAATGGGTTTAATGAGCACAAGAGATTTTCAGAATTACAGCGAAATATTTAATACCATTACTTCTTTAATTTCACCACCTGACCTTTTAATTTATTTAAGAGGCAGCATCCCTGCTTTGGTAAATCAAATACAAAAACGGGGAAGAGAATATGAAGATAATTTGCGCCTTGATTATTTGCGCCGCCTGAATGAATATTATGAATCATGGATAGGAAAATACAGGCTTGGAAAATTATTAGTTATTGATATTGAGCAGGTCAACTTTGCCGAAAGCAATGATGACCTTGGTGAAGTAATTAATAAAGTGAACAGGGAATTGTTCGGGTTGTTTTAATCGATGGATTATTTGATAGGTGTGTGAAATTATAGCTCCACTATGTAAAATTATTTTCAAAAGACTTCCACGGGATAATTTTTATTTTTGACGGATGGATATTTCTAAGTTTCGAAACGATACACCCGGCTGCAACAATGTAACACACTTTAATAATGCCGGATGCTCACTGCATACACAGCAGGTTTTAGATGCCATAAACAATTATCTTCATCTTGAAGCAACAATTGGCGGTTATGAAACTGCAGCATTAAAGGCAAATGAAATAAATTCTTTTTATGATGCTGTTTCACAATTATTAAAATGCAAATCATCAAATATTGCATTTGCACACAGCGCAACGGATGGTTATGCGAAAGCAATTTCTTCCATTCCTTTTTCGAGAGGGGACGTTATACTTACAACTGACAATGATTATGTTTCAAATCAAATTCAATTTATTTCACTGCAAAAAAGAATTGGAATTAAGATCATCATGGCTGCAAATTTATTATCAGGTGAAGTTGATCCGGATTCAATTGAAGAAAATATTAGAAAACATCATCCGAAATTAGTTGCAGTTACCCATGTGCCACCAAATTCAGGAATGATACAGCCTGTTGAGCAGATCGGCGAAATTTGCAAAACCCATGATATTTTATATTTAGTAGATGCATGTCAGAGCGCCGGGCAATTAGATGTTGATATAAATAAAATTCATTGCGATTTTTTAAGTGCTGCCATGCGCAAGTTTATGCGGGGACCGAGGGGAACAGGGTTTTTATTTGTGAGTGATAAAGTATTGGAAATGCAATTAGAGCCTATGTTTATTGATATGCGGGGAGCTGATTGGACAGAAGAAAATAATTATCAGCCATTACCCGATGCAAAACGTTTTGAATATGTCGAATTATCTTATGCACTATTAATGGGAGCAACAATTGCAATTACTTATGCATTAAATGTTGGTTTAAAAAATATTGCAGAAAGAAATCTTCAATTATGCGATCATGCACGAAATCAACTGCTAACAATTCCGGGTTTGAAATTATTAGACAAAGGGTCTGTAAAATCCAGCATTATAACAATACATGTTGAAAATATAAATAGCATTTCTTTAAGAGATGAGTTAATAAAAAGAAAAATAAATACCGGAGCCGCAGGGAAAAAATTTGCATTTATAGATTTTACACAAAAAGGAGTAGATCATGCCCTGCGCATATCACCGCATTATTATAATACATTTGAGGAAATTGATGTTGTTGTAGAGGCAATAAAAGAAATCATCAGTAAATATTAATAATAAAAGAAATAAAATACCCGGCTCTTTTTGCAAAGAAACCGGGTCGCTTAAACCAGTTGGTTATTTTACTCAATAACTTTTTTACAACTGATCTTATGAGTAATGCTCAAGTTTTTATTCCCGGCATAAAAGGAATACTCAACGGGATATCCTTAACATCTTTTCGACACCACATCAATTATCCGTTACCTTCCGGAGGTATTCCACCACTCCATCCGACCGATAATTTGTATTCCTCCTGCCGGGAAATTTCCATCTGTCAGCAAATTATAATTCAATAATCATAGTTGGAAAATGCTGTTTCTTACTTCTGAAAAATAATTAACAGCAATTTAAATACACTGGTTATCCGTGGTAATCCGGTAAAAATTTATTTTGTAACCCAAAAAACATTTCCCTGAATTGTTATTAAAATATTCTTATTCATGGGCATAGTTCGTTATGCTTAAAAAACTATGTACGATTAAACTGGAAATAAATAACATTCTTTCTTCATGGTCAGAAATATCATCTGCCTTAATATATATGTAAAAATAAAATCTGTTCAGCAAAAAAGCGTTTCATCAGGTACTGAAACATGACGCAAATAATGTTTCCCGAAAATGTTACAGAGTGTTTTAAAGCATTGATATTGTGGCGGGAGAATTATAATGAACTACCGATTATTTGGAAAAGTGCAGCTATATGTATGCGATCTACATGTAAAATTTTACATATAGTCCTTATAAATTAAAGTACAATAAATGAAATTAAAATGTCACTTAAAGATGTAAATTCTGAAAAGAGAAATTCTGAAAAATACTGCGTTAAACTGCAGAAACATTATGCCCGATCTTTTTCAGCATGCGCATGTGAGATCCTAATGCCTGCCAGAAAGTGAATTTTTCATGATACGGAACTCCGTATTCATGCGCAGTCTTTTTCACTATAGGTGCAATATTTTTATAATGAATATGACAAATACCATGAAATAAGTGATGTTCAACCTGGTAATTCAAGCCGCCAACAAACCAACTTAATACTCTGTTCTTCTTCGCAAAATTTGCAGTTGTTTGCAATTGATGAATTGCCCAATTATTTTCTATTTCACCATCAGCAGTTGGCACCGGATGTTCCATATCTTCAACAACATGTGCTAATTGAAAAATAGTTGTAAGAATTAATCCTGCAACAAAATGCATCATCATAAACCCGAGAAATAAATATCCGAAGGAATAACCTGTAATTAAAGCCGGCAATATAAGGAACACAGCAAAATAAAGTATCTTGCTGATAATAAGTTTTATCATTTCAATTGCTGGTCTTCCACCACTGCCTTTAGTTAATCCGTTTTTATTATAGCGGATCAACTGCATAAAATCTTTATTTAAGCTCCATCCAAATGTTGCAAATCCATAAATAAACCATCCGTAAATATGCTGGAATTTATGAATGAAATATAATTTACCATGCGGTGATAAACGCAAAATAGGTTTGTCATGAATATCTTCATCCATGCCGTAAATATTTGTATACGTATGATGCAGAATATTATGCTGTACCCGCCATGTAAATTTGCTTCCGCCCAACAAATAAATGGTACGGCTTATCATTGTGTTTACAAAGGCATTTTTTGAATAAGCACCGTGATTGGCATCATGCATCACACTCATTCCTACACCTGCTACTCCTATACCCATCATTACCCAGCATAAAAATGTTCCCCAAACAGGAAGTATACTTGTACAGATCAATATAAAAGGGACCAAGTATAAACTTAGCATTACCACTGTTTTAAGCACCATGCGGTAATCGCCTGTTTTATCAATTTTATTTTCCTCGAAATATGCGTTAACTCTTTTGCGGAGTACATTAAAAAATTCTGTTCGGGGCCTGTCAACAAACTTTATTTTTCCTTTCATGTATATTTTTACCTGTTATTGGTAGTATGAGAGCACAAAGTAACGCAGTAAAGTTCAGAATTTTGGAACAAGTTTGTAAAAATACCCTAAAATGGGCAGTATTAGGTACCGGTTGTCGACAGTTTTATTCTCCGTCATACAAAATAGTGAACAAAGCGGGCAAAGACTGAACAAGGTCAGGGCAGCTTTCATTTACCAATTCTGCCACTTGCTTACGGAATTCCATGTCATTCTTTCTTTCATTGTATTTGCCTTTTTCTGAGGCAAGGCAGTCTTCAACCTTTTTTTTAATAGCCGTTCCTTCACTCAGTTTTTCGTAATGGAAATCCAGTTCTTTTTTCCACTTTGCAAGCGGCTCTCCACAAGCACAAAAAGTAGCAGCAAGTTCATCAGCATCATGCTGCGTAGTGCAGGAGTTAAACAATAACAAACAAATTGAACAGATATAAATACTTTTACGCAAAAAAATCATACAGCAAATTTAAATTGAAATCAGGGAAATGAAAATTATCTTGCTGCTCACAGGAAAAACAAATAATAAACACATTGCTGTTTTAATGGATGACTATCATAAACGCATTAATAAATATTGCAGCTTTAACATCACTGAAATACCCGATATCAAATTTTCAACTGCCACCACTCCCGCAATAATCCGTGAAAAAGAATTTATTGCACAGCATAAACTTGTTACCCAAGGCAGTTATGTTGTTTTATTAGATGAAACAGGAAAACAATATACTTCAAAAAAATTTGCAGACTTTATCACACAAAAACAACTTGCAAATATCAAACAACTGGTTTTTATAACCGGAGGAGCTTACGGATTTTCAAAAAGTTTATATAGTATAACTCAGGAAATAATGAGTTTATCATTAATGACCTTTCCGCACCAGCTTGTGCGTTTAATTTTTACAGAACAATTATACCGGGCATTCACTATTTTAAACAATGAACAGTATCATCATTAATTTTTACATTTACGTTTTTTAATTTACACTATGACATTAACCGTAACACTCATCATTATTATACTTACAGTTATTACAAGCATGATGGCATTTAATAACCCGATATTTAAAGGCGGGGCACTTTTTATCCCTTATGGCATTGCACGGCGCAAAGAATATCATCGGTTTATTACAAGCGGTTTTATTCATGCAGACTGGATGCATCTTATTTTTAATATGTATGTGTTGTATATTTTTGGTGAGACACTCGAAAAACATTATTTGCCCGCATATTTTGATATGAAAGCAAGAATTGTTTTTATAATCATTTATATAGTCGGGATGGTCGTATCTGATATACCCACCTATTTTAAATATAGACATAGTCCCGGTTATGCTTCTCTTGGTGCTTCAGGCGCTGTTTCTGCAATTGTATTTGCCACCATCTTATTGAATCCAATGGCAAAAATGGGGTTATTGTTTATTCCCGTTATGTTGCCGGGATTTATTTTCGGCGGGTTGTATTTAATTTATTCTGTTTATATGAGCAGAAAGGGTGGTGATAATATTAATCATGATGCACACTTTTATGGGGCCCTGGTTGGTTTAACATTGCCCGGTTTATTTGATCCGATAATTTTTAAAAATTTTTTCAATCAAATAATGAATATACTATGATAGTTGATCTGCGCAGCGACACTTTTACAAAACCAACACAGGCAATGCGGGAATTTATGCTGCAGGCTGAAGTAGGTGATGATGTGTTTGGAGAAGATGTAACAGTGAATGCACTGGAAGAAAAGATCAAAAATATTTTAGGCGCAGAAGCAGCAGTATATTGCCCCACTGCAACAATGTGCAATCAAATTGCAATTAAATTATTAACCCGGCCGATGGATGAAATTATTTGCGATCGCACTGCACATATTTATAATTATGAAGTTGGTGGGATGGCTTTTCATTCAGGTTGTATTCCGAGATATGTATTTGGCAAAAGAGGAGTATTTACTGCGCAGGATGTAATTGATAACATTAATCCCGAAGATGTACATAAAACAATTACAAGATTAATTGTTATTGAAAATACAAGTAACCGTGGCGGAGGGAAAATATTTCCGTTACAAACAATAAAAGAAATTAGAACTGCTTGCAATGAAAATAAATTAAAACTACATTTAGATGGTTCAAGATTATTTAATGCATTAGTGGAAACACGGGATGATAAAACGGTATACGGAAAAATATTCGACACTATTACAATCTGTTTAAGTAAAGGGCTGGGTTGCCCTGCCGGTGCATTGTTAATATGCCAAAAAGAAAACGAATTGGAAGCAAGAAGAATACGCAAAGCATTTGGGGGTGGTATGCGGCAAGCCGGAATTTTAGCAGCAGCAGGAATTTATGCATTAGATAATAATGTGGAAAGATTAAAAGAAGATCATGCACATGCAAAACAAATTGAAACAACATTACAACACTGTAAATATCTGAATGAAATTCTGCCGGTAGAAACAAACATCGTTATTTTTCAATTGAAGCAGAATGTTAAAGATTATTCCTTTATTCATTATTTATCAGAAAATAATATTAAAGCATTTGCAATCGGCGAAAACTGGATC
>JACMJP010000214.1 GCA_014380545.1 Chitinophagales bacterium
CATCAGTAGAATCATAAGTATGATCATCTGCAAGCCATTCATCCGGAATTAAAGATATAATAGCTTCAATGCGCTCAGGGGTAAGTATTTTTTTATTTGCTTCATCCGCTTTTTTTATTTCTGTTGCATACTTCAGCATAACATGATCTTTAATAAGTGGAAAAGAACGCAAAGCCTGCTCTTCCCATTTTTTTCCTGCATGGTGAAAATATAATGCAGCTCCATGATCAATTAGCCATAATTCTTTATGCCATAATAAAATGTTTGTATTGCGGGCAGTTCTGTCCATGTTCATGAGTAAACTATCAAGCCATACAATTTGTGAAGCGAGATGATTATCAGGCGTTGTAACAACAGCATCAAACGTAATAGCCCCTGAAAGATAATGCAGCGCAAGGTTAAGACCTGTACTTGCTTTCAGCAGATCCTGAATTTCTTCATCATTTTCTGTTCTTCCGAATGCTTCATCTAATTGTGCAAATACTATTTCGGGCACTTTTAACCCAAGAGCCCTTGCAATTTCTCCGCCTATTAATTCTGCTATCAGTGCTTTAATTCCCTGGCCCGCACCCCGAAATTTAATTACATATAAAAATCCATCATCTGCTTCTGCAATAGCAGGCATAGAACCACCTTCCCGCAAAGGCGTTACATAACGGATTACATTTACTGTGCGCAATGGATTCATCACAGGCGGAAAATTAAAGAATATTTTAAGGAGTACTTCTTTTTGTGATGATATTAAAAAATGAAAATAATATTTCTATTCTAATCCTGCACACAAAACACATCTGAGCAGTTCCCATTTTCTGATGCAATTACATACACATATATTCCATTTGCTAATGAAGAAAGATTGACCAAAGTTTCCGGTGATAAATTTTCTTTCATTACTAAATTTCCTAAAGCATCATAAATAAATAAATGCCTGGTGATTTGTTTTTCTTCCAGATCCTGAAAATAAAATTCTTTATTTAGTAAAGAATAATTTACTGCATAGTTATTACAAGGTGCATTTTGTTCTGCAGCATATTTTCCTATTACTTTTGGTTCAATAAGTGGAATTTTTATGTAGCCCTGGGAAAATTTAGGTATCTCAAACTCAGTTCCTGCAAAATTAAATTCAGTAAACCCTTCAACTGAAAAAGGTGCATAAATGCCGGAAGCAGAATTATAATATTCATTATGCCCTAAGATGGGAGTATAACCATTTCCACTATACAGTTGTGCTGTTTGAAAGTATTTTATTTTTTTCTGTTCCGCAGTGTCTATTTTATTTTTTCCTATTATATGCGGATTGAGATCCAGCACTTTTGAGGTATCAGATATATTATCAAAATAAATGTACAAATAATTGTCATCCGTATTATCTAAATATCCATACAAGTGAAAATTAATTGTATCGTCAGACTCTACAGTTAACGGGATCCATTTTAAATTTTCCGCATAAATATCTTTTATGAGAGAAAATGTATAATATGTAATTCTTTTTCTCTGGTTATCTTCATATGAAGGATCAGGGTCATCATATATATCATCTGCATCCAGTTCAAGTTTTTGTGTTATCGGGCTGCTGGGCTTTTCATTAAATAAAGAATGAAATGTTGCATACTGCAGACGGCTGCTTTTACCCCTCTTGGTAACACTATTCAAATTAGTTGATAAAGCGCTTCCAATCATTTTATGCTGCCAGTTAAAGATGAGTGAGCTTTGCAAAAATGAATTATAAAATATATCTGCATTATACATTCCCAAACCATTATGGTCAGGATCAAAATTGGTGTAATCTTCATTTTCATCCAGGTAATAATTTGTTCTGCCCATGATATTCCACTCAGTTATCCAAAGTGTTTTGGAGTTTCCAGCAACATTAAACTGGAATCTTTGATCAAAATAATCCTGGTATTTTTTAAATCCATAATTGATGTAATTCATAAATTCCTCCCTGCCGCAATTAAAAGCATCTGTTAGCCTGGAGTCAGTAAATTCATTTTCAATTCCGTCATAAGCAACAGAAGTAGCCTGCCATGTATTGATGTCATTATTTACGAAGTCTTCTATACAAGGAATAAATTCCACCCTTGAGTCAAAGTAGGTGTGTGCAACATAGGAGTCAAATGTTTTTTTTAAAACACCATCTATTAATCTGGTATCATTATATTTTGTTCCGAGCAAACTGTCCCAGCCTGCATAAAGTTTATGTTCACCGTTTGGATGATAATTTACTATTCCGTTATTAATTGTTTGATAATTGGCAATGGCAGGAGATGAACAACTTACTGCTATTTTAATTGTGGGAAAATTTGTTTTAAATGATCCGATGTAATCATTACTTTGTATTACTGTGTCGATGCAATATAAATTCTCATCAAATACCCCGGTATCAGCTACATGCCCTCTTTCCTGGAATTCATAAAGCCAGCATGCAGTGTTTTCATTTTGCACCCCGTTGATGTAATCATAATATGCCTGTGCTGCAATTCCACCCTGTTCCGAATCTAATTCATTATTATCCGGATCGCCATATCTTTTATTACTGCAATCTTTTAAGTTCGTTCCAACATCTCCTTTAAATAACATTCCTCCCGGTGGCTTTGATCCATAAAACATTTCATTTCCCATTTCAATTCCGGCAACCTGTATTCCTGCATCCAGCATTTTATTTATGGAGGCAATATTTTCTTCAGGTGTTGCGGTAAGAATATTAGCGCAATAAATAACCTGAATATCTGATCCGTTTAATTGCAATGCCTGTACATGTGTAATAAAATTTTCTAAATAACTTTTATTAGGAGTTGTTCCTTCATCCTCAGGGTCATCATTTTGATTAGCCACAGTTTGTTTCCAGCCTTCCAGTTCTTCTTCCAGGCAACTGTTTATTTCAATATCAGGATTAAATACTCCGGGGTATAAACTATCAATCGCAAGCTCTTCTAATGAACTTACATCGTATCCCGCTAAGTAAATGCGAATTAAATAGTCTTCAATTTCGTCGTAATTATAACCCCAGCCCGGATTATATATCCACTCACCGTCAACGTTTTTAACAAGATGTGTATATTTTGTACGCCCCCCGGAAGGAAATCTGAATATCTCCGGCTGTAGTGAATCAACCCAATCCCAGCAAATTCTTCCATCTTCACACTGGTCAAGGCTGTTTGCTATATGAAAACCATAAACATCCCCCCAAATTCCTTTTCCCTGTTTCGTATTAGCATCAAAAGTTACCTGCGCATGGGCAGGGCTCAGCCATAATATAAAGGCTATCGCATTTAGCAAACTGATCTGTTTCATAAAGTTGGTTTAAATCAATGACGGCATGAAAGATACTGTATATGGTATTATTTATAAAAATATTTAAGTGATTTTTTTTTATTGAGGTAATAGGAGGGGGTTGAACAAAGGAATGACATTATTCCATTTTTATTTTATTGCCATTTATTTATTGCCTGCTTTTTTCTTTTGAATGATCATTTCCAGAAGCTCATAATATCTTTTTTTATAATCTTCATAGTTGTCAAAATGTTCTTCCTTATCATAACCATTTTCATCATACAATTCTGTTGTACCTGATGCCTCAGCTTCAAAATATAATATTGTAAAAGGGCGCAGCTTATCCCCATCATTAAATTCGCCGATGAACATAGTTTGAATATAATGCGCTTTACCAACTATTACATCTGCTATTTCAGGTAATAAATACTTTGATGCGACAGTTTCGCTCCATAATTCATATTCTACAGAATTTGTTTCAATGAACTTATCGCCATTATAAATAAAGTATTGCATGATGAATCCCATTATTTAAATTCCGGAAATAAATATCCGAAGCCAACACTAAAATTGAGTAAATATGTTTTAGCGATGTGCTTGTTTGCAAAATTGCTGAAATCCTGTTCATTCTGAAAATAATAAATTTCATTGGAAAATTTTGTTGGTGGAAATGTGAGAGACATTCCTATTTCCCAGCCAATATCCAAAAGCCATTTATCTCTATAAATTTCCTGTTTGCCTCCTCCTAATGTAAGAAGAATTTGCCCTGCGGGTTCATAATTTAATGTATCAAAATCAACCTCTATATTGTAAGCATCACTTGTTCCGTAATAATCTTCAAAAACAGAAGATGCAACATGCGATTTTTCATATAGCACCTCAAAAGAAAAATAGTTACCATGCGGAGCAATGCCACCCAATGTAACAAATGAATAATTCTTGAACTTTAAGCCGAAGGCCATACTCCGCAATTTTATATCGCCCGTAAATCCTTCACTTGTGGTGTCATTAAAATTGTAATAACTAACATACCGCATCTTGCTGGTACCATATTTAACTGATGGTACAAGAGATAATCCTCTGCCTATACAATATTCAATGTCGAGGTCATTCCTGAAATTGAGAGTGAGAGGTGTAACTTCATCCCCCTTTATATTTCCCCAATCCTGCAGCCCTACACCAATTGCGGGAGAATATGCAATTGAAAGTTTTCTACCCATATATCCGGGTGTTTGACAATTTGCATATGCAGTATAAAATATTAATACAAATAAAATGTGTTTTTTCATGATCAGTTTTTCATTTGAAGCAGGATGTAATAAATATTGCTCTTCTGAAGAGCCTCTTTGTCTTCTAAAGCTGTTCCATTAAAATATACCATATCAATTGTATCAGTGTTAGCATTTGCTACAATGCTAAAGAAATAGGTGTACCTGTCTTTTGTAAGCAGATCATAAATAACAAAAGGGATAGGAGCAATAAGCAGAGTATTAATTATTTTAAGAACGATGCCTGATTCTTTTTCAGTAATAGCAAGCACACCTATCCACATAAAATCTTCTATATCATAATGCCTGCTTAACGCCTTAAATTCTTCCTGGTTTGAATTTAAAATATCAACTTCAGATCCTAAATGCGCAATTTTTTCGGCCATCCAGTCATTCAGCATTGCTATATGATTAAATTCCAGAACATCTGAACTTTCTTTATTGATATTGCTGATAAATTGTATCTGCAGTTCCAGTGTGTCAGCACATTCTTCAATTGTTTGCGATATGCTGAGTCTTGACTGCTCACTTTCTATATAATTTATAGGAATATTGGTACGCTCATCCACTTTAATATAAACCGGATCCACAACAATTGCTTTATTAAGGCCTAATGCAAATTCGTCTCTTTTAGAATTGTATCCTCTCTTTCCGGCAATTTCTTCCGGCGATTTATCATTTTCCCTTTGCTGCATTTTCTTTAAAAACAATTCATCCTTCAGCAATTCAACAAATGCAAACTTCCAGTAAGCATTTTCACCGGATTTTGTTTCTGTTACAACAGGAGGTGTTTTTTTATTTTTTTTCGTAAGCTTTTCTTTCTCCTTCACCGATAATGTATCTGCAGGCTGAAGGCTCAGATCAAGCATAAGCGTATCTGCTCCTGCTAAATGAGCGGTCTTGAAATCTTTTAATTTTACCCTGTGTTCCTTTAATACATCATACATTAATTCATCACACATTTTCTCCAATGTTTTATCCTGCATATTTTGTTTATATACCGGCCATATTTTTGCTAAGGCAAGAATGCTGAAATCTTTAGCGGGAATTCTTTCAGCCATATAATAAATTTGCTGCACACTGCCTTCTGTTTTGCGCCAGCTGGAATGTATCTCTGCATTATAACTTCTGGCAGTTTTATATACACTGATGCCATAGAGAGCCTTTGCCATATTTTTTTGCAAGGTTGGGTTACCGGGGTCTTCGAGCATCAGCAGATAATTTATGTAAAATGCATATTCATAATTGCGCTCATTCAGATAAATTTTTACATTCTCATACCTGCAGATTTTTTGTACATACTGAAAATTTTCTTCTGATACCTGAAAATCTTTTCTATCAAATTGTCCAACATCTCCTAAAGCCTCAAGTGTACTTTGTTTTCTTTTTTTAATATTCGGGTGTGTTGAAGTTCTGTCATTATAATCTTCCTCTGCAGAAATTGCTTTTGTGGAATCAAGAAAATATCCTTTGGGGATCCTGAAGGAACCGTAATTAAAAAATTTCAGATTAAACGGATTATTTGCGTATGGTAAATAAGAATACAGCAGCATTGTAAATGCACCTTCAACAGCATTAATTGAATATTTTGATTTTTTAAATAATTCAACTGCCTTCAGATCTGCAGCTCCTTCCAGGTCTTTTGAATATTTATATCTTTCCATTTCAAGTGCAACCTTATTTAAATTTTTATATGCACCATCACCTCTTGATCTTTTTGTTGATTCCACATAACTGGTAAAAGAATGTTTTTCAATGTAATGTTCAAATTCATGACATAAGATAAATGCAAGTTGTGCTTCATTTTTTACCTGTGCCATCAGACCGGTTGAAACTAAAACGATTCCATTTCCGAATGTGAAGGCATTTACTTCTTTCGATTTAAAGGTGTAAATCCTGATAGCATTATTTAAATCGGGAAAACCTTTCAGTAATTCTGATTTTATTTCATTCAGATAATTTGTTACCGGGTCCCCAAAGACAACCCTGCCATTGTGCAGAATTTCGTCTGTGATAAAATTTGACTGCAAATAATAATTATCAGCGCTTTTCAGATTTTGTTCTGAGGTATTATTTGTATTCATTTTCTCCATGTCTTCCAGATATTTTTCTGAAGAGAGTTTTGTAAAATCCTCAGGTACCTGACCATAGGAATACAAACCTTCATATTGATTAAAGTCAATAGTTTGACTGAAACAGGAAACTGAAATACAAAGTAGTGAAAGGCACAGGGTAGTTTTGTTCATGCAGAGTGGGTTTTCGGTGCTAATATAAGGCTTTTTGGTTAATTACCGTTTCAGATGTATATGTGTTATTATCACAATCACACTGTTTATTTATCATTACTCATTTACCGATGAAAATTAAATTGCCAGGTTTAGTTCTGTAAATTAAATGACTTTATTATCTTTTTTCCGGGGATTGTTTTTTCCTTTTGATCAGATAATGCTCTGTAGTTCCCTTAATGTAATTCAATATTTTCTTTTTCTGAATTCCACAAATATTCCAATTTCATAAATACTTATTTGATTAAATCTAAAAACAGTGAATGATGTAAGTTATTTCTATAATTATATAACTTTTTTATTACATATCATCCCATCTTTACATTTTCCGGATTAAAATCCTGATTAAAATATTATCCCTAATTAATAACGATCCCAATATATATTTAAAAATAAAGTACTTATACCAACCGTATAATCTGCTGCATTTTAATTTTTAAACTTTAATTTTATGATGAAAAATTTACTTAAATTATTAATCTGTTTTACTGCTATTTTTAATGCTCCGTTAAATTATGCACAAAGTTATCTTGGTATTGTTAACAGCAATTTTGCCGGATCAACGGGAATGGTTGTGCAACCAGCTTCCATTGCTGATAGCCGTTACCGGTTTGATATGACCCTATTCGGACTGAGTTCTACTATTGCCAATAATTATGTTGGATTAGACCCGGAGGGAATATTTAATTCTAACCCAAATCTTGATTTTGAAAAGGCATACCTGTCGGTAAAAGATTTAGAGAATGATCAAACAGCGAATGCTACTATTAATACAAAAATAGAATTGATCACTTTCATGGCATCCTTATCACAAAGCTCTGCGATAGGGCTGACTGTTGGATTTAGAAATTTTATTAATGTAGATAATGTGTCAGAAGAATTAGCACGAGTTGCTTTTGCAGGTTTAGTTGATGACCAGAATATTCCGAATATACAAATAGATGATGACGGGTTGAGTTTTGACAATATGACCTGGATGCAATATGGAATTACTTATGCAAATACAATTTATAATACGGATAAACATTTCCTTAAAGGTGGTGCTACTTTAAAATTTGTGCATGCAGTAAGTTCTGGATATTTATATGCAAATGATCTTAATTATTCTTTTGTTAATGACTCCATCATTAACATTGCTGCTTCCGATTTCAACTACGGACATTCGGATAATTTAAACAATATAGAATTTGATTCTATAGGGTCTCTAACAAAATTAAAATTTGCTTCGAAACTGGCACCCGCATTTGATATAGGATTTGTATATGAGTATCGCCCTGATGTAGATGAATTCAGAAGAAAAAAGCCGGATGGAACTTATGAATATATGCATCATAAAAATAAATATAAATTTAAAGTAGGTGTTAGCATATTAGATGTGGGCAAAGTTAAATTTACGAAAGGAAATAATTCAGGAGATTTTGGCGGCACGGATGAATCATTTAATATCAATCAATTTTCTTTAGAAAATATACAATCATTAGATGACACTTTACAGGCGAAATTTGATGCGCTGGATGATGATGATACATATACAGTATCTCTTCCTTCAGCTTTAAGTGTGCAATTAGATTACAGAATTAAAGGCGGATTTTATGTAAATTTAAATCCTTTTATTGCACTGAACAGAAACCGTGATCCTGAGCAAAGTCGTGTGTCTGAAATTACTACAATAAGCCTTACACCAAGATTTGAAAGCAGATGGATTGATGTAGGTTTACCAATTTCCTATAATGAATATAATAATACAAATCTTGGTTTGTCTCTTCGTCTTGGACCTGTAATAGTTGGTACAAATGATTTTCTTCCGCTCATAAGTAAGAAAAATATTTACGGAACAGATTTTCATGTTGCAATTAAAATTCCAATAGCTTATGGAGGCCAGAAAGATACAGATGAAGATGGAGTACCGGATGTTGCAGATGTATGTCCTGACCTGCCCGGATTACCGGAATTAGATGGTTGTCCTGATGGAGATAAAGATGGTATAGCAGATATGTCTGATACATGTCCATTAGAAGCGGGTCTGGCAAAATTTAATGGTTGTCCGGACATGGATGGTGATGATGTAAAAGACAGTGAAGATATGTGTCCAGCTGTTGCCGGTTCTTTACAACACAATGGTTGTCCTGATACTGATAGTGATGGCTTATATGATAATGAAGATGCCTGCCCTGCTGAAACAGGACCTATGGATAATAAAGGATGTCCTTACCCTGATACTGATAAAGATGGAGTTAAAGACAGAGATGATAAATGTCCAAATGAATTTGGCCCATCTTCCAATAATGGTTGCCCGATAACAGATATTGATAAAGACGGTATTCCTGATAAAACTGATAAATGTCCTACTGCTGCCGGTCCGGTTGAAAATAGCGGATGTCCTTTAAATGATAAAGATGGCGATAGCATTCCGGATAAAGA
>JACMJP010000215.1 GCA_014380545.1 Chitinophagales bacterium
ATATCAACATATATATGATATTTATTTTCCGGTGTAGCCCCTACATGATCAAAAGTTAACTCAAGAATATTTGCCTCTATGCTATCCATTGTTTGTGCAATGCCAAGGTATTTTAATTGCACACCCGGATCAAATAATTTGAAGGGCATAATCAACCAGTAACTGTCATTCATCCAGACAGACTGTGCCTTGTTAATATATTTTTTAAGAGAATCTGGTTGAGTATTTTGTTCACCATTAATAAATAACTTTCCTTCATCTTTATGAAGATATGCAATAACGATTATGTCTTCCTTTAAAAAATCGATACGAACACGGTTATGTACTTTATCCCAAATGATCTGGCGGTGACCGAAAAAATTCCATCCAATATAATTTGTGTTTGCAAAGTTTTTTAACCCGCCCATAGCATTCACAACTTCATGCGCAATTTCATTTGCCTTTATATATGAAGAATCCCTTTTTGATTGCGCATATAAAACTGTACTGAAGCAAATATTTATTACAAATAATATGATCCCTCTTTTTGCAGGCATAGTGTTTAAAGATAATTAATTTTATGAAAGTCCCTGAAAATTTTTTGTTAGAAAGTTACCTTTTACATTGTTGAATAAAATAAATCACTTATCGAATAACGATATTAAAACTCATCTGATATAATTATTTTCAGCAAAACTTGCAGAATTCATTTTTATGCATTTATCTTTGCCGCAAGTTCTTTAAAAATTTACTTATCAGGAAAGGCGGAGGGACTGACCCAATGATGCCTTAGCAACCCAAATGAGTTTCTAACTCAGGCGAAGGTGCTAATTTCAGACAGATAAGTTGGAGAGATAAAAAAAGAAATTTATAAACCTCACCAATTTATCGGTGAGGTTTTGTTTTTTCTATACTTTACCCATTCGGCGGTTACAAACCCCGAATGTGGTTTAATAAATAAAACCCGCCGGTAGAAATTATTTTGATAAGTGTTTTTTAATGAAAATTATTTTTTCAAATTAAAAACACTTTAACAATGCACGAAACAACAAAAATTATTCATGCCATTCCGGTTGATGAATTAACCGGAGCCATCTCAGTTCCTATTTACCAGACAAGCACATTTGTACAGCAAGCACCCGGTGTACACAAAGGTTTTGATTATGCAAGAAGCAATAATCCTACAAGAAAAGTATTGGAAGATCTTATTGCCCAATTAGAAAATGGCATTGCAGGATTTGCATTCGCCAGCGGATTAGCAGCTATTGATTGTGTATTAAAACTTTTAAAAACCGGAGATGAAATTGTAGCTGTAGATGATATTTATGGCGGCAGTTTCCGTTTATTTACACATGTATATGAAAAATTCGGTATCAAAGTAAATTATATTGATACAACAGAAATTGAGAATGTATCAGATGCAGTGAATGAGAAAACAAAATTGGTTTGGATTGAATCTCCAACTAATCCAACATTAAAAATTTCTGATATAAAAACTATCAGTGAGATTGCGCATCGCTATAATGCTTGGGTTGTAGTTGATAATACATTTGCTTCTCCTGCATCACAAAAACCAATTGAATTTGGCGCAGATATTATTATTCATTCGGCAACTAAATATCTTGCCGGGCACAGTGATCTTATTGCAGGATTAGTTGTCGTTAATTCAAATGCATTAGCAGAGAAAATAAAATTCATTCAAAATGCTTCAGGCGGAATTCTTGCTCCATTTGATAGCTGGTTAACTATCAGGGGAATTGAAACGCTTCCTTTGCGCATGGAAAAAATTTCTGCGAATGCACAAATTATTGCAGAGTACCTGGAACAAGATGATTTAATTGAAAAAGTATTTTACCCGGGATTGACATCACACATAAATTATCACATTGCAAAACAACAGCAAAAATATTTTGGAGGAGTCATCAGTTTTATTTTAAAAGAAGATACCGTAGAAGCAGCAACAAAATTCTGCACATCCACTCACTTATTTAAGCTTGCTGAAAGTCTTGGAGGTGTTAAAAGTTTATTATGCCATCCTGCAAGCATGACGCATAAAAGTATCCCTGTAGAAAAAAGAAAACAGGCAGGTATTGCAGATTCATTAATACGCCTGAGTGTTGGTTTGGAAGACGCAGATGATCTGGTTGATGACATTAAAAATGCATTAGTAAAGATCAATTTAAAAGAATTCACCGCCATTGGCATTAATTAATATTTAAAAAAGAAAAATAAAAACATGAACAGTAAAAAATTAATATTAGGGCTTTTTGGTTTTGGCTGTGTGGGTCAGGGACTTCATACTGTATTAAATCAAACGCATGGAATTAAAGCAGGTATAAAAAAAATATGTATCAAACATGCAGATAAGAAAAGAAGCGTTGATCCCTGTTATTTCACGACAGATAAAAACGAAATTTTATTTGATGATGAAATAAATGTGATTGTGGAATTAATTGACGATGCTGATGCCGCATTTGAAATTGTAAAGACAGCAATGCAAAATGGCAAGGCTGTGGTGAGTGCAAATAAAAAAATGATCGCTGAACATTTATATGAGTTATATGAATTGCAGCAAAAATATAATGTCCCCTTTTTATATGAGGGTGCTGTGTGCGCAAGTATTCCCATTATCAGGAATCTTGAAGAATATTATGATAATGATCTTTTAAATTCCTTAGAGGGGATTGTAAATGGTTCAACCAATTATATTCTCACAAAAATATTTGATGAAAATAAAAGTTTTGAACTCGCTTTAAGTGAAGCGCAGGAGCTTGGTTTTGCAGAAACAGATCCGACTCTTGACATAGAAGGTTTCGATCCCAAATATAAATTATGCATTTTATTATTGCATGCATTCGGAATATTTGTGAAGCCCGAAAATATTTTCAATTTCGGCATTCAGCGATTAAATGATTTTGATATTAATTATGCAAGACAAAAGAATGCAAAAATTAAACTCATAGCAAAGTGCAGGAAAATAAACAATGAAGTGTATGCTTATGTGTTCCCGCATTTTGTAAATGGTAATTCACAGCTCACAAATATTCAGAATGAATATAATGGTGTGTTATTGGAAAGTGCTTTCAGCGATAAACAATTCTTTACAGGTAAGGGAGCCGGCAG
>JACMJP010000216.1 GCA_014380545.1 Chitinophagales bacterium
AACCGCCCCAAAAATTTAAATGCGTTAAACATTAAAACTATTGTAGAGCTTGATGAGGTGTTTGAAGAGTATATGTATAACGATGAAGTAAAGGGCATCATCATTACAGGTGCCGAACAAAAAGCATTTGTAGCCGGAGCAGATATTTCTGAGTTTGCAGATTTTACTCCGGAGCAGGGAAAAACAATGAGTGAGAACGGACATGATACATTTGATAAAATTGAAAATTATGCGAAGCCTGTAATTGCTGCAGTTAATGGTTATGCTCTTGGTGGGGGATGCGAATTAGCAATGGCTTGTCATTTAAGAGTGGCAAGTGAGAATGCAATTTTCGGGCAGCCGGAGGTAAACCTTGGATTAATTCCGGGTTATGGCGGAACACAAAGGTTGCTTGAATTAATTGGAAAAGGAAAAGCGATGGAATTACTCATGACTGGTGATTCAATTAATGCTGCACTGGCTCTTGAGCTGGGATTAGTGAATTATGTGGTTCCACTACCTGAGTTAATAGCGAAGTCAGAGGAAATCCTGAAAAAAATATTTACTAAAGGACCTGTAGCGGTTTCAAAAGTTATTCAATGTGTAAATGCACATTTCAGGAGTGGAGGGTATGTAGGTGATGCATATCAAATAGAGGTAACACAATTTGGTCAGTGTATGGAAACAGAAGATTTTATTGAGGGTACTTCCGCATTTATGGAAAAAAGAAAGGCGGAGTTTAAGGGGAAATAGATAACACAATGAATTTCAATAATTCTATTTTAATTGTTGTTTCATTATTCATCTACCAACTTTTTGCAACAGGTTGTACGAGTGAAAAAGAAAAGTTTGTAAGAAAGTTCTCAGAATATGATTTCAATAAATTTGCTCGAAAATCATTTTTTGTACGGGATTTTGAAGGCAGGAATAACCCAATCATATTCGTTTATAAAGACAATTGTAATGGCTTTCAGCGAGTAATTATTGATTCAAAACTTGACAGTATAAAACTAACTGATTTTCCTGGAGCAAAAACTGATTTAGATTGTTGGAATGATAGTTTGTATTCTAATGAACTTGCTATTCAATTTGTTAAACTTGACATCAATGCGATGTCCGTGGATTCAAATCTTAACGCTTATTTTAATGTTCTGTATAATGAACAATTTCCTCATCTTATTAAGTTTTCAGATAAAAAATTTATTACTGGTGAATATAAAACAAAATGGGAACAGATAACTGGCAACTGGTATAAATTAAGGGATGAATACGAGTAAGTATTAAAACCGCATATGAATACTTAAATTTGCCCTCCAATATCATAATTTCCAATGCCGGAAAAACTCAGAAAAAAAGATGCACTTGATTATCACTCTACGGGAAGACCCGGCAAGATAGAAGTGATTCCTACAAAAAACACGAAAACACAAAGAGATCTTTCGCTTGCGTATTCTCCGGGCGTAGCAGAGCCATGTTTAGAGATTGCAAAAGATGTAAATAATGTTTTTAAATACACAGCAAAAGGAAATCTTGTTGCAGTTATAACCAACGGAACTGCTGTTCTTGGTTTGGGTGATATAGGTCCCGAAGCATCAAAACCTGTGATGGAAGGTAAAGGATTGCTTTTTAAAATTTATGCAGATATTGATGTGTTTGACATTGAATTGCGCTGCACAAATGTGGAAGAATTTATTACAATTGTAAAAGCATTGGAACCAACTTTCGGAGGAATTAATCTGGAAGATATTAAAGCTCCCGAATGTTTTGAAATTGAAAGCCGTTTAAAAAAGGAATTAAAAATTCCTGTTATGCATGACGACCAGCATGGCACTGCAGTAATTACCGGAGCTGCTTTATTAAATGCATGCGAAGTAGTAAATAAAAAACTAAACGAAGTAAAAATAGTAGTGAGCGGTGCAGGTGCAAGTGCAATCAGTTGTGCAAAATTATTTGTTGAGTTGGGCGCAAAAAAAGCAAATATTGTAATGCTCGATAGCCAGGGAGTATTAAATATCAACCGGGAAGGATTAGATAAATATAAATCACAATTCATTACGACAAGAACAGAAATAAATAATTTAAGTGAAGCAATTGTTGGTGCAGATGTTTTTGTTGGATTAAGCAAGGGAAATATTTTCTCTCCTGAAATGTTATTGAGCATGTCGAATGATCCGATTGTATTTGCATTAGCCAATCCTGATCCTGAAATAGAATATGAACTTGCATGTAAAACAAGAAATGATGTAGTTGTTGCAACAGGTAGAAGTGATCATCCAAATCAGGTTAATAATGTATTAGGTTTTCCATTTATTTTTCGTGGCGCATTGGATGTACAGGCAACAGAAATAAATGAAACAATGAAAGTAGCTGCTGTTCGGGCACTGGCAAATCTTGCAAAAGAAACTGTTCCTGAATTTGTGAACATGGCTTACAATGAAAAAAATATTACGTTCGGAAGAAATTATATTATTCCCAAACCCGTTGACCCGAGATTAATAACAAGAGTAGCACCTGCAGTTGCAAGAGCAGCAATGCAAAGCGGGGTTGCAAAAAAACTAATTACTGATTGGGATGCTTATGAAAATGAATTAATAAAAAGGCTAGGATTAGACGAACAACTGGTTAAGATTATTACCAATAAAGCAAAACAAAACCCAAAAAGAGTTGTATTTGCAGAAGCAGATAATTTTAAAATATTAAAAGCTGCGCAAATTGTAAAAGACGAAGGAATCGCAAAACCGATCTTACTTGGCAATAAAGAAAAAATTAAAAAACTGATAGAAGAAAATCAATTGGATTTAAAAAATGTTCCCATCATCGACCCCAGAAGTGAGGAGGAAAATGTGAGAAGGGAAGAGTATGGTAATATTTTATTTAATAAAAGGAAACGTAAGGGGTTGAATTTTTATGAAGCAAAAAAGATCATGCGGGAAAGAAATTATTTTGGCAGTATGATGGTGGAAACCGGCGAGGCTGATGCATTAATTTCCGGGTTAACAAGACAATATCCTGAAACAATAAAACCTGCGCTGCAGGTGATAGGAAGGGAAGAAGGTTTAAATCGTGTTGCGGGAATGTATATTATGCTTACAAAAAGGGGCCCTGTGTTTTTTGCTGATACAACAATTAATTTTGAACCAACCACTCAGGAATTAGTTGAAATAACAGCACTCACTGCAAAAGCTGTTCGTCAATTTAATATTCAACCTAAAATTGCATTATTATCTTATTCTAATTTTGGTTCAGTTGAAAATGCAAACACAAAAAGAATAAGGGATGCAGTTGCAACACTAAAAGAAAAATATCCGGGCATGCTGGTGGATGGAGAGATGCAGGCAAACATCGCCTTTGATAATGAATTGCTGAAAGAAAATTATCCATTCAGCGAATTAGTAGATAAAGGAGTGAATACATTAATATTTCCAAACCTTGATTCGGCAAATATTGCATACAAATTAATACAAACATTAG
>JACMJP010000217.1 GCA_014380545.1 Chitinophagales bacterium
ATAAAAAATAAAAAACTAAGTGAAGCATTTGCTGCAGGCACTGCTGCTGTAATTGCTCCAATGGAATTAATTGCTGCATATGGGGAAGATTTTATGTTACCTGCAATAGATGAAAATGCAGTGATGTTTCAAATAAAAAGAAAATTGGAAAATATAAGAATCGGAATCGACGCAGATATTTATGGGTGGAATACGATAATTGATTGTAAGTAAATGGAGTTGGTCAAAGAAAAGAATATTGATGAATACCTGTTCAGCACCGATAAAAGTTTGCTGGATATTAAAATGATCCATCAGTACTTATGCTTTGAAAGTTATTGGGCGAAAAATGTACCGATAGATATCTTACAAGCTGCCATTGATAATTCTTTATGCTTTGGGATTTATAATAACGGAAAACAAATTGGTTAAGATGCGCATAGTTTATATGCACAGTTCGGCTTTGAGCCCTTTAAAATGCCTGAACGCTTGATGGAAATTCATCAGCCGGATATTTATAACAATTTATTAAATCATCAACCACTATGAGTGAAGTAAAAATTGCAGATACTGACGAAAAAGTTTTATTTTGCCTTGAAGCTATTCAATCGCTTCGCCCGCATATTACAAAAGAAAATGTGTTTGAATATATACATACAATGCGCAAAGAAAATTATCACCTTATCTATTTGGAAGAAGATGGGAAGGCCGTTGCATTTTCAGGTTACCGTTTTATTACACATCTTTTTACGGGTGATAGTATTTATATTGATGATCTGGGAACAATTGCGGAATATAGGGGAAAGGGATATGGCAGTAAATTATTAGATCATATTTTCAATATTGCAAAAGAAAATAAATTACAGGAAGTTCGGTTAGATTCAGGACATCACAGATATGATGCTCACAGATTATATTTAAACAAAGGATTTAAAATTGTTTCACATCATTTTGCGTTGCAGCTGGAACAATAAATAAATTTATACTCCATTAGTATTCAAGTGTTCAGTTTTCTGACGAAGCACTCTGTTCACATCAATACTATTATTAATTTCAAATCCGACTAATAATACAAGGGAATTAATATTGATCCACAACATCAGAACAATTAAAGTTCCGATGGAGCCATATACCTCATTGTAGAATGCAAAATTATTTACAAAAAAAGCAAAGCCTAGAGATGCCAGCACAGAAACAACTGTAGCAAAAGTTGCTCCCGGTGTTATAAATCTTCTTCTGTCCTTTGAGGAGGGTCCGTAATAATAAATAAATGAAATAGCTGAAAAGAATAGTAATAAAATACTAAGCCATTGTAATACCGAAAGAAAAAATTTCTCAGTGGAGTTCTGTAACCCAAAAGAATCAGCTATCCAGTTAATTACTTTATCACCTCCAATAATTAAAAAAAGAGAAGCAATAAATAATAAGAACAAATATGAAGTCAGGCGAATAGAGGCACCCCTCCTCCGCCAATAACCCCTCCGCCTGTATATCTCATGATGTTTATTAAATGCAAGCATCATCATACGCACACCATTCGTTGAAAAGTAAAATGCAAGAAAAAAACCTATTGACAATAATTCACCTCTTTGTATGCTTATTATATCTGTTATAGTTGAATGCAAAAATTCATACCCGCTTTGCGGCAATACATCTTTAAAGAATTCATCAATTATAATATCCAGCCCTTTAATAGGAATAAAAGGAATAAGTGTGAATAAAAAAATGATAGAAGGAAAGATTGCCAAAAAAAAGTTAAACGACATAGCTGCTGCTCTTAATGGCAACATATCCCTTCTTATTTCCTGTTTAAAAAAAACTGCCACATCATAAATCGGTATTTTATCAAACCCGGGGAAACTGGTTCGTTTCATTTTTTCGACAAAGCCATCCCACTTTGTAATAAGAAATCGTTTTATTTTGACCGGTATAATTTGCATTGAATAGTTTATAGCTGTCCAAAGATAAAATTATATTTCTTTTAACTGTTCTGCCAATGCTGTCGCTTGTGTATTTTCCGGGAAATACCTTGTTATATATTGCAACGCATCTTTTGCTTTTTGTTTTTGGCGGGTTTTAATATAGAGTTCGCATAAGTTTATTCTTGCCTGCAAATAATCAGGATCCAAACTAATGGCTATCAGCAATAATTTTTCTGCCTCTGCAGGTTTATTTTGAACAGATAACAGAAAGCCAAGATTACTGTATGCTTTTGCATACTTTGGATTTTCTGAAATGATAAAGGCGAATATTTTCTGTGCTTCATCATATTTTTTATTCATGAATTTTACTGAACCGAGTTTTAAATTAAAATCAAGATTGTAAGGCAATTTATTCAAAGCGTATTGAAAATACTTTTCTGCATTGACTGCATCCTGTAGAGCATTATATCCTTCTCCGATCCTATATAAGGTCCATGCATCAAGGTCATCTGTATTATCAATCTCAACTGCTGCTCTTGTTATATCCTTAAAATCATTACTCAAATATTTTAAATGAATTTCTGCAGCAAAATATGTATCATCTTTTGTTTTGATTTTATTTAACCACATTCTTGCACTGTCTAACAATTCTTCATCCTTAACAAAAGCTTCGTAATAAGTTAAATATCCTTTGGCCATTAATACAGGAGAAGGGTTTTCTGTTGTCATACATTGCAGTCCGGTAAATTTTCCCTCACCTTTTTGTATTTCTTTTCCCGGTACCTGTATTTTATGATCAGTAATAGATACATGCGGAATATCTATTGCACCGCTTTGGGGCATATGGCACTTGCTGCAATTATCATTATTAAGTTTTCTTACTTCTATTGATTCTTTACAAATAGTTTTACTAAAATCATTGTTGCCGGTATGACAATTTATACAGGCTTTATTAAATTGTATTGCGGGAGTTTCTTTTACAGTAATATGCGGGTTATGACATGTGATGCATGAAAGTTTATGGGATTGAATATAACATTTACTTAATTCCATTCTATCAGCCTGTGAAGCCATCAGGAATTTATCATTCTTTCCATCAAACCTCGGCAGGAAAATATTCCAGTGATCAGAAATTTTATCACCGGGTTTAAAATCAAAAAATGTTGAGCCCGTATTTAAAACATTCACACCCTGCAAATGGCAACGCAGACATAATTCATTTTGAAGGTCAACAGTTAATTTCCCCGGATTTACAATTGTATAATCAATTTGATTTGCTGTATCAATTAAATTTCCTGCACTTACACTTGCAACATGTAAACTTCCGGGGCCATGACATCGCTCGCAATCAATTCCTGTTGCAACATTTTCATATTTATTTACAGAGCCTTTAACAGCAGATGGTAAACCATTATGGCAGTTCATACATTCAAATTCAATAATTCTTGCAAAGCGGGAATTAAATCCACCCTCCATGCCGGGAGCCATATCCCATTTTTTCTTTTGCGTATAAAAAGTTATGGGTGCCTGATAAACATATCCGTTGAAATCTACCAAGTGAGAATTCGTATGTTGTCCGCTTCCTATAATGTAAGAAATATTTTCTGTTCTTTTATAGATCGTATCCTTTCCTTCAAGCCGAAATTCGGTGATCTTTAATGTATCATTTTCGAAATAAGGTTTGTAATAAAAATTATTTGCTGTATCATAAACAATTGCATGTTCATCATATAATGCCGCAGATTTTTCTTTTGTAGCATGATCAAAACTCAGGCCCATGCCAGTGTGCATGTAAGTATTATATTTATCTGCATGACATAACCTGCATGTTTCTTTCCCTACATATTGAACAGTATCATTCTGATTTAAATAAGGAGAATCATTTTCTGTAATTTTATTTTTTTTAGTGCAGAATGTAAGTATCAATAAAAATGAAAATAAAATTGCTATGATGATTTTTTTCTGCATGAATGAATACAAAAATAACAACTAACAATATAAAATATGCTAAGAGTGATTTTCAGACTTCAAATGTAATCTTCCGGATTTGAGGAAAAACATTTTTATTCTATCTTCGCTCCCGACGATATTCAAAATAAACGAACAAAACTTAAACTTAAAACTATGCTTGAACAATTGCTCGACTACGCAAAAGATAATATGCAAAATATAATGGATGGAATTCCTGAATTGCAGCAAATGGATAAACAAAAAGCACTGGACATTACAGGTCAAAGTGTGATCAGTAATATTATGGAGCAGGTGAAGGACGGAAATTTTTCAGGCTTAAAAGAAATGTTGAACGGATCTGCCACACCCCTTGATCATGAGGAAGTTAAAAAACTTGAAAACCCTGTAACAGATAATTTGTTGGATAAATTGGGCTTATCAAAAAATACAGCATCTGTGCTTGCACTTGCAGCCATTCCACTTATTTTAAACATGCTTAACAACAAAGTGAATACTGCAAAAAATAATGGTCTTGATATTAATGATTACATGAACAAAATGGAAACAGGCGGAGGTTTACTTACAGGTATTTTAAAAGCGGTAGGTGCCAAAAAATTAAACCCCTCCGGAAAAATAGCTGAGCAATTGATAAACCAAATAATGAAATGATTTTTCTATAAAAATTTTTCTTTTAACTCAGGAGTTGGTATCATGCAGCTTTCCTGTTTTCCAAACCATTTGTATCTGTTACCTGCTATGAATTTATAACCTGCGTCACGGGCAAATTTTGGAATGATCCACAAAATATTCAATAAGGAAGTGGGGAATTTTAATTTAGATGCAATTTTTAAAACTGCTGTTGACTGGCTGTAAAATTTATCGCCATTCCAATAAATGATGGAATCAACTTTAGGTTGAAAATTCTTTTCTGTGAAAAACAGTTTCGTGAAATCAGATTGAAGGGCAGCAAATTTAAAAATATTTTTTTTGTCTTTTTTAATAACTGACTGTACACTGTTGTTGCACAGATTGCAAATTCCATCGAAGAAAATAATATGTTGTTTATCCTCTTTCAATTATTGAGGAAACTTTTCTTTAAACCCGAGGATGCCGCCAACTAAATTGCGCACATTCTTAAAACCACTTTGTTCCAGCAAAGCTTTCGCAGCTGAACTTCGTGACCCACTGCGGCAATGCACTATAATTTCATCTTCTTTTTTGTCATCAAAATCATATAATTTCATGGGAAGAGTTCCGAGCGGAATATTTTCTGCACCAATATTCATTTCTGCATACTCATGCGGTTCACGAACATCAATGATAAATAAATCTTCTTTGTTATCTATGCGCTGTTTGAGTTCTTCTGATGTTATATCCATGTTTATTAAAGTTTATTAGGTTATTGAGTTATTTACGAATTATAATTATTTGATTATTTACAGGTTTATTTATAGAGGTTCTATACTATTGCTTTATAAATTTAGAAAAATAAACTTTGCCTGATTGAATATCCTGAATTTTTAGAATATAAAATCCGGAAATTAAGTTCGCTGTATTAACTGAATTATTTTGCAATAGTTCTTCTTGTAGAATTCTTCCGGAATAATCAATAATTTGATAGCGGGCATTTGAAATATTCTTTTCTACTGTCAACTTATTTTGAACAGGGTTTGGAAATACATTTATATAAGAACTTTCAGAATGTTGTTCTGATATTTCTTCATACACAGAATAATTTCCGCCCACCTGTGGGCGTATCATAATTGCTCCTGGCAAAACAGATTGTTGCCAGATTCCTGAAACATTATAATAAACATTACTGCTTGCATCATTATGCACATCAAATCCAACATTTAAAAAATCACTTTGTGTTTGCAGCCAGCCAACATAAAAATCACCATCAACAACTACAGGTGTTGGATTGCCAAGAAAATCAGTTAAGCGATACACATAAAATCCATTCACACTGTCTACATATTTTGGAGTGAGAAAATCTGCCTGATATAAAATTGACTCATCCGCACTTAAAAGTGTAGTATCAATATCTTCCCAAACAATTAAGCTAAAAAATAAATTACTTTTATTTCCGTCAACAAATGCCCAGTGAATATAAATTTCTTTTATCGTATCCGGTACATTTGTTTTATAATGCATCGCAAGCTTTGCTCCGACACCTTCAAGCGCATAAGCTTTTTCTGCAGTGCCGTCGTCATAAGCATAATAATTATAAAATGCTTTATCGTAATATAATGTATCATTTATTCTTTTAATATCACTTGCCGGATTGATAATATATTTAAATGTTGTAGTTAAACTATCTTCATCATAACCGCTTATGGTTGATGGGATAGTAAATGTTGGAAATACAATTGTAAATGTTGATGCAGGGTCAAAATTTATAGAGACTGGCAAACCTGATGTTGCAATTGCTTCTGAAGAATATTTTTCAAAAGCTTCATAACTATAGGAAGTGTTTACAGTATCATTATAATTATTTACTATTTGAATCGAAACCTCATCATTTATTTCTTCAGCCTGAAAATCTTTAAATTGAT
Organism: Chitinophagales bacterium; assembly: GCA_014380545.1. Classification (GTDB taxonomy): domain Bacteria; phylum Bacteroidota; class Bacteroidia; order Chitinophagales; family BACL12; genus JACMJP01. The sequence continues at coordinate 6,407 of JACMJP010000217.1, forward strand.
TCCACGGCATTTGCTGATAATTTTTTAAGAAAGAAGTAGGATCACTTATAAAAGATACATCCCGGAAAATTGTGTCATCATAGGAGCGGTTATCATCAAGGAAAACATAATCTATATTCCAGTGATCATTATTGCCGAAAATACTTGCATAATTTCTGAAGCGGAATTGAAACCCATCAAATAAAAGTGAATCGGCAACCGCAATCATTTTTATTTTAAATTCCTGGTTCACATCCCCCTGCGTATTTGTTGCGCTCCATACTGTGTTCCAATTCTCCCCGGCATCTTTAAACTGAAGAATAAGTGAATCCGGTTCTTCAGGAAACTCGCCAAAACCTCCGGGCTGATAATAAAAACTTAAATACACTGTATCAATCAAACTGCCGCCGAGAAAAACAGGTTTTGATGTGAGTGTGTCTGCAATTCCGTAATCATCCTCATCATTGTAAGGCTTACCGAATTTATTTAAACCATCTAAAGTTGCAACGCCATAAGTTGGAGGTAAGATAGGATATGTTCTGTTGATATATGCGCCGCTGTCAACCCAAAATAAATGGTTAGGATAAACAGATGATATGTTTCCATTATACACAGTGTCATTACAAATAGCATCAACACTATCTAAAAAAACACTAGTGTTAGAAAAATCATCAAAAAAAGGCAAACACAAAGTATCTCTTGTTAAACCAATATCTCTGAAATCTCCAATCTTTTTTTCTTCATTAAATAATGCAGAATTATATTTTAAATTTAAAAGTGTTTCCTGCGCAAATAATTTTGTTACACAAAAAATAAAAACCATTGTAAAAAGAATACTGTGCATACATGTTTTTTTCATACTTAAAACTGCTTATTAATTCCTTTAATCTTATCGTTTCAATATTATATCTTTATTCAATCTCTTCTTCCTCAAAAGGATTCACTTCCTCCTGTGAAATCCAGATATCTACCATGCTTCCCAAATTTATTTTTTTCCCGGGTTCATATTGCGGACTTTGCTTATTTACAAACGCATTGGATGTATCCGTAATTGTTCCGATAGTTATAACGCTTCCAAGGCTCAATTCTTTTAACTGGATCAAATTTATTGCTTCATCATAAGTAAGGCTTATCAGGTCAGGCAGATCAATTTCTGTATCTCCTATCCCATTGCCAAGCACAAGATCTATTTTTGAGCCCTTCGGAATTTTTTCCCCCGGCACTAATGAAGAACTTTCTCCGTCTAATTTCATTTCAAGAAAAACATCTTTATAGGCAAAAGGTTTGTAAATAATATCGTCAATTTTTAACCCTTTACTTTCCAAAATTTCCCGCACACTAATATAACTTGTACCCAGTTCAATTGTCGGAACTTCAGTGAGTGGTGGGTTTTCCATATTAATGGTAAAATAGATTTTTCTTCCGGATTTCACTTTACTGTCAGCAGGCGGATCCTGATTTATAATTGCTGTAGGCTTTTCATCAGGATCGTAAGTTGAATCCATTACCGCAAATTCAAGATCCATCCCCTTTAATATTTGTGTGGCTTCTTCACTTGTTTTCCCTATCAGGTTAGGCACAGTCTGGCTTTCACCATGCCTCGAATATTGTTTTATAAAGAATAGGGCAAGCCATAAAATAAAAAAAAATGAAACAACGGCAATAATGAAATTTAGCCAAAATGCCATACTTATAAAATAACGCAGTAAGCCGGGTTTCTTTGCAGTTTCTTTTTTAGTAGCCAATTAGTTTTATTTGGAGGGGCAAAAATATACCGAATTTTGTAGTTTGTTTCAATTGTTTTCAGTCGCAGGAAAACTCTCCTCTATCAACCGACTGAAAAATTCAGGCAATGTTAATCCACTCACCTTTGCCATTTTAGGAACAATGCTGGCCTCGCTTATTCCCGGAACTGTATTTACTTCAAGGAAATGCGGGATATCCCCAATCAACATATAATCAATGCGCACACAACCTTTGCAACCAAGATGTTTGTAAATTGCAATTGATATTTCAGCAACATTTTTTGATGCTGCATGGGAAATTCTTGCTGGAATTATCTCATCACTTTCACCTGAAATATATTTTGCCGTGTAATCAAAAAATTCATGCTTGTCAGTAATCACTTCACAAACCGGAAGCACAATAATTTCCTTTTTGTATTGATAAACACCGCATGTTACTTCTGTGCCGGTCAATCCTTCTTCAACCAAAACTTCATCATCATATTTAAATGATTCAGTTATTGCATGCTGAAGACCTTTATATTCTTTTACTTTGCTGATGCCATAACTTGAACCATTGTTATTCGGTTTTACAAATAGAGGAAATTTAAAACTATCTTGTATATGCTGAATTTTATTTTCAATATTATCCGCTTTTTTTATTAGCAAACCCTTTGCCTGTGCAACGCCAATTTCTTTTACAAGTGTTTTACAGAAATTCTTATTGAAGGTGACGGATGCTGCAATTACACCGCAACAGGTGTATGGAATTTTTTTCATATCAAGATAACCCTGCAACTTTCCATCTTCACCCGGTGAGCCATGTATAGCCATAAATGCAACATCAAATTTTATTTTTTCA